>NZ_JBKEAE010000026.1:0-25301 GCF_047971885.1 Tropicimonas sp.
CGGTCGAGAGGCGCAGCAGTTCCGCGTCGGGCTTGTCATCTCCCGGCAGCAGCGCCAGCGGCACGCCGGCCGCATGCAGCCGCGCGGCGAGTTGTTCGACCGCATAGGCCCAGTATCCCGCCCCGCCCAGAACCCGCGCGACAACCAGCCCCGAGCGTTCCGCGGTGTCGCCGATATACTTGTCGGCCGAAAACGGATGGGACAGCCAGCCGAGATTGGCGAGCCGGAGCGTCGGCGCTGCCGCCCCCATCTCCTGCCGCGCCTCGGAAAGCGCGGCCAGTTCGGTATCGGCAGCCGACAGGAAGATCACATCGGCCGGCGACTGGCCCGGATCGACCGGTTCGCTGCCGTCCGAGACCTGACCGGGCGTTGCGGCGAGAAGATGCATCAGGGCGCCTTGCCCATGCCCGGGATCCGGTTTGCCGGCAGGTTGCCACCGCAGGGGCCGCAACATGCAACAGCGGCGGGATCGAGCACGCACGAAACGGCGCTGCGGGGGGCCAGAGCGCTCACGCCGTCAGTGCCTTTTCGATCGCCGGCCGGTCGAGCCCCGCCTCTCCGATCACCACCAGCCGCGTCCGGCGCGGCTCCTCCGGCGTGAAAGGCCGGTCGAAATAGCTTTCGATACGCGGCCCCACGGCCTGCACCGCCAGCCGCATCGGCTTGCCCGCCACCGCGCCGAAACCCTTGAGACGCAGGATATCGTGGGTCCGGATCACCTCGGCCACCTGCGCGGAAAAGGCGGCGGGGTCGCCGATTTCGCCCCGCGTCACGACGAAGCTCTCGAATTCGTCATGGCCGTGGTGGTGATCATCGTCGTGATCGTCCCCGTCATCATGGTGGTGGTGCACCTCGCGGCGCGGCTCCATATCGCCCTCAGCGCCGATTCCAAGCCCCAGCAGCACGGCGGCATCGACCCCGCCCATCGACGATTGCAGAACCGAAACGCCCGCCCGCACCTCGCCGCGCAGCCGTTCGGCCAGCGCCGCCGCCGCTTCGGCGCCCATCAGATCGGCCTTGCTGACCAGCACCATGTCGGCACAGGCAAGCTGATCCTCGAACAGTTCGGACAACGGGGTCTCGTGTTCGATGGTCTCGTCGGCGGCGCGCTGCGCGTCCACCACCGCCTCGTTGGCGGCAAAGCGGCCTTCGGCCAGCGCCGGACCGTCAACCACGGTTATAACCCCATCGACCGTAACCCGCGTGCGGATATCGGGCCAGTTGAAGGCGCGCACCAGTGGCTGCGGCAGGGCGAGGCCGGAGGTTTCGATCACGATATGGTCGGGCGCCGCGTCGCGGTCGATCAGCTTCTTCATCGCCGGCAGGAAATCCTCGGCGACGGTGCAGCAGATGCAGCCGTTCGACAGTTCCACCACATCCTCATCGGCGCAGCCTTCGATACCGCAACCCCTGAGCAGTTCGCCATCGACCCCCAGATCGCCGAATTCGTTGATGATGAGCCCGATCCGCCTGCCGCCGGCGTTCTCGATCAGGTTGCGGATCACGGTTGTCTTGCCCGCGCCGAGAAAGCCGGTCACGACCGTTGCGGGGATCTTCTGTGCCATAGGCTGCGGCTCCTTCTCAGCGCAAACGCCCGGGTGCGGATGATCGCGCGGGGAAGCCCGTCGGGCCGCTGCGCCCCGGGGCACCCCGCCCGGACCACACCCCGCACCGGCGGCGCCGGCGGCACGAGGCAGGTCTCCTGACTCGCGGGTCGTTGCATGCACCTGCCTTCCCGGCGCGGCAGCGCCAGTGGCTCGGGGTGCACGCTCGCCGCATACAGTCGCGGGGGCGGCTGCGGTTCGGGGCAATCCCGTCGCATTCCCTCTTGGCCCGGGCCCTCCCGGGAACCTCGTGGGCCGGTTATGGCGCCGCGCCGGAAGAGGTGTCAAGCGACAGTCTTTCGCGCAGCCAGCCGAGCGCCGCCTCGACCGAGGCAACGGTGGCGACACCCGGCGGCGGCGCCGGCCGGGCGATCATCAGTACCGGCAGGCCGAGAGACCGCGCCGCGCGCAGTTTGGCCAGCCCCGCCGTGCCACCGGAATTGCGGGCGACCAGATGTGTGACGGCCTCGCGCCGGAACAGCGACCGCTCCTCGCTTTCGTCAAAGGGCGGCCGGGCGACGATATGGGTGACACGTGGCGAAAGCCCCTCCAGTGGTTCGATGGAGCGCAGCACGCAATCCAGATCAGGGCGCATCGCCAGTGCGGCGCGCGTGCCCGAGCCGGTGGCAAGAAAGGTCCGTGATCCCGGCGGCAGCGCATTCAGCGCCGTGGCCAGATCGGGAAAGTCCAGCCACCGGTCGCCCGGCCCGGGCCGCCACGCCGGGCGCGACAGGCGAACCATCTGGCAACCGGCATCGCCTGCCGCCGCCACGGCGTTCGCGGCAATGGTCCGCGCGAAGGGATGCGTCGCATCGACCAGCGCGGCGATACCTTCATCGCGCATGTACGCGGCCAGCCCCCCCGCCCCACCGAATCCGCCGGTGCGCAACCGGCCCGGCACGGGTGCCGGCCGGCGCGTCGCCCCGGCGAGCGAGACCGTCACATCGACGTTTTCGCCGGCCAGCGCCCGGGCCAGCGCGCGCGCCTCGGACGTGCCGCCAAGCAGCAGCAGGCGTTTGCGCGCGGCGCTCATTCGGGCCCCGCCACGGCGACTATTTCGCCGCTGCGGTCGACGATAGCCACATCGACGACGACACCGGCGGCGCCGAGCGTCACCAGTGCCCGCCCGCGCGCCGCCGCAGCCACCGCCCGGGCCAGCGGCGGCCCGGCCAGTTCCAGCGCCTGGCTTGCGGTATTGCACGCCGCCACCGCCGGACCGTCCGCCCCAATCTCTGCCGCCAGTTCGCCCAGTCGCCCGAAATCGACCTGCGAGCGCGCGTAATGCAGGTCGAGCGCCCCCTGCGCCAGCTTGACCATCTTGCCGATACCTCCGCCGACGGTCAGCCTGCGCACCGGATGGCGGGCGAGGTATTTCAGCAGCCCGCCGGCAAAATCCCCCATGTCGAGCATGGCGTGGTCGGGCAGGCGGTAAAGCCGCTGCACCGCGCGCTCCGATGTCGCCCCCGTCGCGCCGGCGACATGGCTCAGGCCGGCGGCGCGGGCAACATCGACCCCGCGATGGATCGAGGCGATCCAGGCGGCACAGGAAAACGGCCGCACGATGCCGGTGGTTCCCAGCACCGACAGCCCGCCAACGATGCCGAGCCGCGGATTCCACGTCTGCCGCGCCATATCCGCACCGCCCGGAATGGCTATTTCGATATCGAAATCGGGCGCCACACCAACCGTGCCGGCAATCGCCGTCACCGCGCCTGTCATCATGCGGCGCGGCACCGGATTGATCGCCGGTTCACCCGGCGGCACCGGCAGGCCGGGGCGTGTCACCCTGCCCACACCCTCGCCGCCGAAAAACCGCACGCCCCGCCCCGGCGCCCCGGCCCGCACCGTCGAGACGATGCGCGCCCCGTGGGTCACATCGGGATCGTCGCCCGCGTCCTTGACCACAGCCGCGCGCGCCCAGCCTGCGCCGGCCGCGCATTCCACGAGCGGAAAGGTGACAACCTGCCCGCGCGGCAGGGTGATTTTGATCGGATCCTCCCAACGCCCGGTCAGCAGGGCGGCACAGGCGGCTGCGGTTGCGGCGGTCGCGCAGGCGCCGGTAGTGTATCCGGTTCTCAGGGGGCCGTCGGGTTTTCGAGTCATGCCGGAAATATAGCCGCAAGCGGCAGGCGGGACGCAACGGCATTTGCGATATTGCCCGTCTCGCCATCCCCGCAACGCGGCGATAAGGTGCCGCCATGACCGACGACGATCCGATATCCCTGCCCGCTCACGACTGGCCCGAATTTCCGCCCGGACTCGTCTGGCTGGTCGGGGCCGGGCCGGGCGAGCCCGGCCTGCTGACCCTTCAGGGCCTGCATGCCCTGCGCGCGGCCGATGTGATCGTGCACGACGCGCTGGTCGACGGGCGCATTCTCGAATGGCGCCGCGCCGATACGCAGCTGGAATATGCCGGCAAGCGCGGCGGCAAGCCCTCGGCCAGGCAGCGCGACATTTCGCACCGGCTGATCGAGCTTTCGCGCGACGGGCAGCGGGTGCTGCGCCTGAAGGGCGGCGATCCCTTCGTCTTCGGCCGGGGCGGAGAAGAGGCGCAGACGCTGGTACAGGCCGGGGTGCCGATCCGCGTCACGCCGGGGATTTCGGCGGGAATCGGCGGGCTGGCCTATGCCGGCATCCCCGTCACCCACCGGGATGTCAATCAGGCGGTCACCTTTCTGACCGGTCACGACCAGACCGGCCTGACGCCTGCCGCGCTCGACTGGCCGGCGCTGGCGCGCGGCAGTCAGGTTCTGGTCATGTACATGGCGATGAAGCACCTGCCGAAGATCGCCGATGCGTTGCTGGCCGCCGGCCGGCGACCGGATGAGCCGCTTGCCATCGTCTCGAACGCGACCCTGCCGGGCATGCGGGTGCTGGAAACCACGCTTGGCACGGCTTCGCACGATGCCGAGGCGCAATCGATGGAAGCCCCGGCGATCGTCTGCCTCGGCCGGGTGGTGCTGATGCGGCAGGCCATCGACTGGATGTCGCAGCTTCAGGGCAATCCCCCGCGCAACCCCGACCCGCTGGGCGGTGGCGCCCGGACGACGGGATGAGCGCGCGCGGGTTTGTCATTGCCGCACCCGCTTCCGGTGCCGGTAAGACAACGCTGACGCTTGGCCTGTTGCGGGCGCTCCGGCGCAGCGGGGTGGATGTGCGCGCGGCAAAAAGCGGGCCGGATTATATCGACCCCGCCTTTCACCAGGCCGCATGCGGCAGCCCCTCGGTGAACCTCGATCCCTGGGCGATGACGCCCGACGAATTGCGCCTGCGCGCCGATGCTCAGGGTGGCGCCCTGCTGGTCGTCGAGGGCGCCATGGGCGTACTGGATGGTGCGCGCGACGGGCATGGCTCGGTGGCCGATCTGGCATGTGCACTGGGTTTGCCGGTGGTACTGGTGCTCGATATCGCCAGGGCGGGCCGGTCGGCAGTGCTGCCGGCGGCCGGGCTGCGGGCGCTTCGCCCCGACCTGCCGCTCGCCGGGGTCATCCTCAACCGCGCGGGATCGAACGCCCATGCCCGCATGGCGGGCGAGGCGCTTGAGCAGGCCGGTATCGCGGTACTGGGCCAAATCGGGCGCGACGCTTCCCTGCATCTGGCCGAGCGGCACCTCGGGCTGGTTCAGTCCATCGAGACGCCGGAACTCGACTCCTTTCTCGAAACCTCCGCCGACCGGGTGCAGGCGGGGCTCGACATCGACCGTCTGGTCGAAACCGCGCGCCCGCTGCGCGGGTCGGCGGCAACATTGCGGCGGCTGCCGCCACCCGGCCAGCGCATCGCGCTTGCCCGCGATGCGGCCTTCGCCTTTGCCTATCCGCACCTGCTGGGGGACTGGCGCGCGCAGGGCGCGGAAATCCGCACCTTCTCGCCGCTGGCGGATGAACCGCCGCCTGCCGATGCCGACGCGATCTGCCTGCCCGGCGGGTATCCCGAACTGCACGCGGGACGGCTGGCCACGGCAGAGGCGTTCCGAACCGGCATGAGGGCGGCGGCCAGCCGGGGCATCGCGATCCAGGGCGAATGCGGTGGCTACATGATGCTTGGCGAAGGTCTGACCGATGCCGATGGATGCCGCCACCGGATGCTCGGGCTGCTGCCGCTGGAAACCTCGTTCCAAAAGCGCAGCCTGTCCCTCGGCTACCGGCGGCTCGATCCGCTGCCCGGCGCGCCATGGCTGGGTCCGCTGGCCGCCCACGAGTTTCACTATGCCACGATCGTTGCCGAGGGTGCGGCCGCGCGGCTTTTCCGCGCCAGCGATGCCACCGGCGCTGCGCTGCCCGACATGGGCCTGCGGATCGGGCGCACATGCGGCTCATTCGCCCATCTGATCGCGCCACGCTGAACCGGCCGCGCAACCGCCGCGCGCATCGCGCGCGGCCCGACCCAACGGGACGGGCCGCATCGACGATGCGGCGCTGACGGGCGGGAGCGCTCCCGCCCGGGCGCGACGCCGGCGCGTCTTGCCCGGTTGGGCCGGGCGCCGCCTGCGGCGGCGCGGCTGGCCTTTCCCGGCCGCCAACTCAGCCGGATTTGCGGCGCGGGCGCAGGATATGCGGCTGGGCCGCGTCGTAGAGCGCCGAATCGGGAAAGGCATTCTCGGCAAAGACCCGCCCGACGAAAACCAGCGCGGTGCGCGTCAGCTTCGCTGCGCGCACCTTGTCGCGAATGTCGGCCAGAGTGCCACGGATATAGATCTCGTCCGGCCAGCCGACGCGATAGGCCACGACCACCGGACAATCGGCGCCGTAGATGGGCGAAAGCGCACGCTCGATCTCGAGCAGGTTGCGCACCGAAAGGTGGATCGCCAGCGTGGCGCGCGAGGCGCCGAGCGTCGCCAGATCCTCCCCTGCGGGCATCGGGGACGACTTCATCGCCGTGCGGGTCAGGATCACCGTCTGTGCCACCTCGGGCACGGTCAGTTCCTGCCCCAGGCCGGCGGCGGCGGCGCAATAGGCGGGCACGCCGGGAGTGATGTCATAGGGAATGTCCAGCACGCGCAGGCGGCGGATCTGTTCGGCGATGGCACCGTAGAGCGACGGATCGCCGGAGTGCACCCGCGCCACATCCTGTCCGCGCGCATGGGCGGCCGCCATCTCGGCGATGATCTCTTCCAGCGCAAGGGGCGCGGTATCGATCACCCGCGCCCCCCGGGGCGCGCCGGCCACCACCGCCTCCGGCACCAGCGAGCCGGCATAGAGGCAGACGGGGCATTCGGCGATCAGCCGCTGCGCCCTGAGCGTGAGCAGTTCCGGGTCGCCCGGCCCGGCACCGATGAAATGAACGGTCATGAGCCCTCTCCGTCGATCCGTCTGGCATAACCGCGCGGGGTGTAGAGCCAGCTTCCCCCGGCGCCGGCCGAAATGTCGCCGCTGGCGAAGCTGCGCGAGGCCGACGAGCCGACCAGAACGATGGTCATCATGTCCACCTCGTCGACGTCGAGGTCGGCCAGCCGGCGCAGCGTCAGCCGCTCCTCGGGCCGTCCGAGGCTGACGGCGAGCAGAACCGGCGTATCGGCAGGGCGATGTTCCAGCAGGATATCGCGTGCCTCGGCCAGCAGCGTCCGGCGGCGCCTTGATACCGGATTGTAGAAGGCAATGACAAAATCCCCTTCCGCCGCTGCGCGGATCCGCTTGAGAATGGCGTCGCGCGGGGTCAGCAGATCGGAGAGCGAAATGGCGCAGAAATCGTGCCCGAGCACCGCACCTGCCCGGGCCGAAGCCGCCTGAAGCGCCGAAATGCCGGGGACATGCACAACCTCGACCCGTTTCGCGGCCGGCGAGACCCCTCCCCGCCCGGGCGCGCGGTCGAGCAGTTCCATGACCAGCGCGCCCATGGCATAAATGCCGCCGTCGCCCGAGCAGATCAGTGCGACACGCCGGCCCTCGCCCGCCGCCTCCAGCGCGTGGCGGCAGCGCGCCTCCTCCTCGCCAAGCGCGAAATCGCGCCGCACCCGCCCGCGCGCCTGCGCGCCCAGAAGGTCAATATAAAATCCGTAACCGACCAGTTCGTCGGCCTGGGCGATCAGCCGCGTGGCCTCCGGCGTGCGCCAGTCGGCCCGGCCCGGCCCGATGCCGATGATCGCAAGATGTCCGCGCTGCAGGCCGGCATCACCGCCCGGGCCGATCCGCGCCACGGCGCAGGTCGCATCGGACGATCGGCTCTTTTCGACCACCAGTTCTCCCGCCGGCCCCGCCGCGGCGAGCGCTGCCCCCTCGGCAACCCCGTGGCAGCCGACCTCGGCGAAGACCACATCCGAGGGATTCGCAAGCCGCCGCGCCTCGGCCTCCAGCCGTTCGGCGGCATGAAACCGTGCCGGAACGCCGAGATGGCGTGCAAGGGCGTGGATCGCCGCCTCGTCGCCCTTGAGGTCGATGGAATGCACCGCCGCGATCTCGCCCGCCGCGATGCCGGCTTCGGCCAGGGTCCGGGCAGCCAGCGCGATCAGCCCGTCCGGCGGGCAGCCACGGACACATCCGACGCCAAGCGCCAACCGGCGGCGGCGGTAGATCAGCGGCGCCAGCCCCGGCACGCTCAGCACCACCGGCGCCCCGGCGTCGGCCGGAACGGGTTCGGCGGCACCCGCCCCGATCAGCGGCGCCAGCCAGTCGGCCGCGCCGGAGATCCGGCCGCGCCGGCCCGACAGCAGCGCGGCCATGACCGCCCTGGCATCCTCGGGGTTCTCCAGCCGCCAGCCTTCGGGCGGATCGTCCAGCGCGACGCCAAGCGCCACGTCGCCCGCCGTGGTGACGGCCGCATCGCCCCCCAGCAGCCCGGCGATCCGCCGTGCCAGCGCATTCGCGCCACGGTGCCCGCCCAGAAGCGGCACAACCGCCGAGCCGTCCTCGGCCACCGCCAGCACCGGCGGTTCGCGGCGCTTGTCGCCCAGAAGCGGAGCAAGCGTACGGATCAGGATGCCGCTCGAGGCGATACCGACGATCGGATGCCCGGCCAGAAAGAGCGCGCGCAGGTGTTCGCCCACGGCATCGAAATCGCTGCCGCGCAGGTCGAGCCGCGCGTCCGTCGCATCGGCTATCCGCCGCCCCAGCGCCGCTGCCGATGGCAGCAGACAGACGATGACCGGACAGGGTTCAGACATGGGCATCCTTTCCGGGCACGACGATCATCGAGAAATAGGGGGCCGTCCGGGGGGCATCGGCCAGCGGGCAGACCGTCTGGTTGGGCAGCGAGGCGTGCGCGACAAAAATCGCCCGTCCCGTCAGGCCCAGCCGTTCCAGAACGGCGCGTGCCTTGTCGAAATGCCGCCCGAGTTTCATTACCGCCGCCGCGTTGGCCTGCGCAAGCTGGCGTTCGAGATCGGCCTCGGGCAGCGTCGCGGGCAATACGGTCAGCACCTCGTCGCGGGCGATCAGCGGGCGGCGGGCGGCGGCGGTCACGGCGCCCAGCGAACTGACCCCGGGGACGATCTCGGCCGGGAACCGCCCGGCCAGCCGTGCGAAAAGATACATGAACGAGCCATAGAAGAACGGGTCGCCCTCGCACAGCACAACCACGTCCTGCCCTGCCGAAAGCGCGGCGGCGATATCGCCGGCAGCGTCATCATAGACCTGCTGGGCCGGAAAACGGGCGGCGCGCATCGGGATGACAATGGGAATCTCGCGCACGCCCGGGGGGATATAGGCGGCAACGATCCCGCGCGCGAAGCTGTCGCCGCTGTCGGGGGCGGGATAGGCGATAACCGGCGCCGTACCGATCAGCCGGTGCGCCTTGAGCGTCAGGAGTTCCGGGTCGCCCGGGCCGACGCCGATGCCGTAAAGCGTGCCGCTCATCTGGTGATGCTCCATTGGGTGATCGGCATAAGGGGTTTCCAGCCGCGATAGGACCCAACCGCTTCGGCGCGCGAAATCGCGATCCGGGTCAGGCTGCCGCCGAATTCGGATTGCAGCGCCGCCAGCACCGCCTCGCGCTCCAGCGTTACCGCATTGGCGACCAGCCGGCCAAAGCGCGGCAACACCTCCATCGCGCGGCGCACCAGATCGTCGGACAGGCCGCCGCCGATGAAGACCGCATCGGGCGACGGAAGCCCGTCAAGCACCCCGGGCGCAATCCCCTTGCGCAGGTCGAGCCGAGGCGCGCCGAGGCGCATCGCGTTGGTCGCCGCCATGGCAAGCCGGTCGCCGGAAGCGTCGATGCCGACTGCCCGCATGTCGCGGCCCGAACGCATCCATTCGACGGCAACCGAACCGCAGCCGGTGCCGATATCCCACAGCAACTGGCCACGCCGGGGCGCCAGCGCCGAAAGGGTTAACGCCCGCACCTCGCGCTTGGTGATGCGTCCGTCGTGTACGAAGGCGTCGTCGGGCAGCCCGGTGGGCGGCAGCGGATGCGCATCGGGGCCGGCGGCACATTCCACCGCCAGAAGATGAAAATCGGGTGCCGGGCCGGACCAATCCACCGCCCTGCCCTCGATGCGGGTCTCGTCGGGGCCACCCATCGCGGCCAGCACCGTCATCCGGCTGTCGCCGAAGCCCGCTTCGCTCAGCAGCCGGCCGATGGTCGCGGGCGTTTGCCCGTCCTGTGCCAGCAGCAGCAGCCGCGCCCCGGGGGCGAAGAACGGGATGACCTGCTCGGCGGGGCGGCCGTGAACGGTGAGGGTCTCGACATCGGCAAGGCTCCATTTCATCCGGACAGCGGCAAGCTGGAAGGCAGAAAGCTGGGGAAAATAGGTGATCTCGTCCGGGCTGAAGCGGCGCTGCAACAGCGCGCCGGCCGAATACCAGAGCGGATCGCCCGTCACCAGAACCGCCACCCTGCGGCCGCGCATCGCGGCGATCTCCTCGGCGAGTTCGCGGAAAGGGCTCGGCCAGAGTATCCGCTCGGCCGCCAGTTGCGGGACAAGCCCGTGGTGACGCGGCCCGGCGATCAGGACCTCGGCCGCCCCGAGCCGTACCCGCGCCGCCGGGGTCAGCCCGTCCCAGCCATCCTCGCCGATGCCGATCACGTCGAGCCATGGTGTCATGTGCCGTCTCCCTCAAGCCGGAGTGTCAGGGCATTGACCGCCGCCGCCGCCATGGCCGAACCGCCGCGCCGCCCGAGCAGCGTGACATAGGCCACGCCATGGTCGAGTTCCGCCAGCGCCTGCTTGCTTTCGGCCGCACCGACGAACCCGACCGGAAAGCCGAGGATCAGCGCCGGCTTCGGCCAGCCGCTCAGGATGCCTTCGAGTAGATGAAAGAGCGCCGTGGGCGCGTTGCCGATGGCCACCACCGCCCCCTCCAGACGATCCTTCCACAGTTCCACCGCCGCTGCCGATCGCGTGGTGCCGAAACGCCGCGCCAGGGCGGGCACCTGAGGCGCATTCAGGGTGACGACAGGCTGCGTGCCGGCCGGAAGCGCCCGGGCGATGATGCCCCGCCCGACCATCTCGGAATCGCAGAAAATCGGCGCGCCGGCCATCAGCGCCCGGCGGCCGGTTTCGGCCGCACCGGGCGAGTGACGCAGATCGCCCAGCACATCGACCATGCCGCAGGAATGGATCAGGCGCACCGCCATATCGCGCATTTCCGGCACCATCCGGTCCAGCGGCGCTTCGGCAGCGATGGCGGCAAAGCTCTGCCGATAGATCGCCGCCGGGTCGCGCTCGTATGCGAGCCTCATTTCGGTTTCAGATGCTTGCGCACGCTTTCCGGCCCCAGCGGGTGATCTGCGTGGGGATAGGGCGGATGGTGATGGTCGTGATCGTGGGTGTGCGGCTTCCGCCCCGGCGCCGGCCCGGCGGGTGGCTCCGCCGGGCGGAACGGCGGATGATATCCGTCATCGTCGCCGTGGCTATTGCCGGGCGCGGGCGGTGCCGGCTCGGGCGCTGCCGGCCGGTCGCGGCGCGGAAAGGGCGGGTGGTAACCATCTCCATCGTCCTCGCCCCGGCCATGGTCATGGTCATGGTCATGATTGTGGGCGTGGGAATGGCCGTGGTGATGGTGGTGGTCGTGACCATGGTGATGATGATGGTGATGGTGATGCCCGGCATCGAGCCGGCAGGCACCGGTGCAGAAGGTATCGCAAAGATCGCAGTCGGCCACGTTCGATCCCGGTGCGCTTGCGCCCTGCCCCTCGACATGGTGGTGATGGCTCTCTTGCGGGCTTCCGACCTCGGCCTCGAAACCCAGCACCTGCGTGCGGTACTTGCACAGGCCGCAGTTCATGTCGGCCTTGCCGTCGAGAATCTCGGTCACCCGTTCGGCGAAGGTCTCGAGCACCAGCGGGTGATCGTTCAGGTAATCGGCCTTGACCCACTGGGCCTGCGGGTTGGCTGCCGCCACCATGTCGGTGAAGCCGTAGATGCGGTCGATCAGCACCCCGGTGAAGAGAAAATAGGGAAAGACGACATAGCGCCTGAACCCCAGCCTGGCGGCATGCTCCAGCGCCGGTTCGACCAGCGGGAAGGTGACGCCGGAATAGCCGACCTCGCACCAGCCGAAACCCATTCCCTCCCACAGCATGCGGGCGATCTTGGAGACATTGGCGTTGGCGTCGGGGTCCGAGGCCCCACGTCCGATCACCACCAGGCAGGTCTCGTGCAGCGGCACGTCGCCCTGTTCGGCATCAGCACGGGCGATGGCCTGTCCGATCCGGTCGGCGGCGGCGCGGATCATCCGGGGATCGACCCCGAGATCGCGCCCGTAATCGACCCGGATGGCGTGTTCCGCGCCGTAGGCGTTCAGCACCGAGGGGATATCGTTCTTGGCGTGCATGGCCGCAAACAGCATCCCCGGCACGGCGAGGATACGCTCGCAGCCGGCGTTACGCAGGTTGTCGAGGCCGGCGCGGATCACCGGGTTGGCGAATTCGAGATAGCCGTAATCGACCAGCCAGTCCTCGGGCAGCAGGGCCGGCAGCTTTTTCGCCAGCACCGCAAATTCGTCGACCGCCGCCTGAGACCGCGAGCCGTGTCCGCAAAGCATGACACCGATCCTGCTCATCGCGCCACCCCGGCCCAAAGATGATGTCGTGCGGTCATACCTGGCTCCCCTGTTGGTTGCTCGGGCAAACGGAACCGCCGCGTTCTCCTGCGGAAAACGCCCCGACGACGACCCGCCGCGCCCCCTGTCTGGGTCGGCGCCGCGTTTCTTCCGCTCAGCCCGTGGGCATCGTCGCAGCCTGCATAGCGGCGCAGCCGTCCGCCCGCAAGCGCCCGCCCGGACGGGCGCTGCGGCATGAAGCGCCGCATGAACGATTGACAAGCCGGCCATCCGGGCGCGAAAAAGGCCCATCTTCGGTTTCCCGCGCGGACCAAGCGCGCGGGGATTCAAAAGGGAACACGGTGCGGCGTACCCATCAGGGACCAATTCCGTGACTGCCCCCGCAACTGTAGGCGGAGAGCGAAGCCGACAACGCCACTGGGCCCGCAAGGGAACCCGGGAAGGCCGGCAGAGCGACGACCCGCAAGTCAGGAGACCTGCCGAGGATCCGTGCCGGGCAACCGGGGCGGCATTCCACCGGACGCCGGGGTGAGCGTCTGGCGCGAAGCGGAAGGCACACCCCGTTTCGAGCCATCTTCCCCGTCCGTCCTTTCAGATCCGCCGCCTGTGCGGCCTTTTGAGAGAGACGACACATGATTCGATCTGTCCTGACGCTGGCCCTGACCGCCGGCATGAGCATCGCAGGGGCCGCCTCGGCCCATTTCCAGCTTGTCTACACGCCCGATCCGCTGATCGCCGAGGCCGGCGACGTTCCGGTCAAGCTGATCTTCTGGCATCCGTTCGAGAACGGCCACGTCATGGACATGGGCCAGCCGCGCGAATTCTACGCCATTCACCGGGGCGAGAAGATCGACCTGATGCAGAGCCTGTCGCCCGTCACCTTCAACGGCGCCTCGAACGCGGCCGCCGCCTTCGACGGTTCGGTGCCGGTGAAACGTTCGGGCGATTACGTGCTGGTGGTGGTGCCCGAGCCCTATCTGGAACCGAGCGAGGATATCTATATCCAGCAGATCGCCAAATCCTATCTCAACCGCAACGAGGTGCCGACCGACTGGACCGAACCGCAGGGTCTGGCCACCGAGATCGTGCCGCTGATGAAACCGACCAACGTGATCGCCGGATCGACCTTCACCGGGCAGGTGCTGGCGAACGGCCAGCCGGTGCCGGGCGCCGAGATCGAGGTGGAATTCATGGCGGCGGAACCCGACATGGCGGCAAACGCGCCGCAGGCGCCCGGCGTACAGCCGATGCGCGGCGGGGCGGTGGTCGCGATAGCCGATGACCGGGGTTATTTCACTTTCGGCATCCCGCGCGCCGGATACTGGGGTTTTGCCGCGCTCGGCACCGGCCCGGAAACCGCGTTCGAGGGCAAGGAACTCAGTCAGGACGCGGTGATCTGGATTCGCGCCTGGGACATGGAGTGAGACATGCACATCGTTGACGGAGCCCTTTCGAACCCGGTGGTGATCGGCGGCGCGGTGCTTGCGGTGGCAGGCATTGCCAGGGGTCTGCGCGGGCTCGAAATGGAGAAAATCCCCGCCGCCGGCGTGCTTTCGGCGACCTTCTTCGTCGCCTCGCTGGTCCATGTTCCCATCGGCCCGTCATCGGTGCATCTCATCATGAACGGTCTGGCCGGCCTGGTGCTTGGCTGGGCGGCCTTTCCGGCGCTGTTCGTCGGCCTGCTGTTGCAGGCGGTGTTCTTCGGCTTCGGCGGGCTGACCGTTCTGGGCATCAACACGTTCAATATCGCGGCACCCGCGGTGATCGTCTGGCTGATGTTCGGAAGCCGGGTCCAGCGGCTGGAGCCGCGCGGTGCGGCGATACTGGCGGGGATCGGCGGGGCGCTCGCCATCGCCTTCACGACGATCTTCGTCGCCATCGCCCTGGCGCTGAGCGGCGACGAATTCCTTCCGGCGGCCAGGCTGGTCTTTTTTGCCCATATTCCGGTGATGTTGATCGAGGGGTTGCTGACGGCGGCGGCGGTCTATCTGGCAAAGCAGGTCAAGCCGGAGCTGTTCGGCCAGATCGCGGCGGCAACGTCATGATCCGGGCGGCTTTCCTGTGTTTCGTCGTCGCGCTCGCCCCGATGCCGGCGCTTGCGCACAAGGTCATCGCATCGGTGTTTCCCAGCGGAACGCAGATCGAGGGGGAAATCGGCTTTTCCGACGGGTCGGTGGCCGCCAACCAGCTTGTCGATGTCTTCAACGAGGCCGGCGAAAAACTGGGCGAGGTCAAGACCGACGGCGACGGGTTCTTCGTCTATACCCCGACGGTCGAGGGGACGCATGTCTTCCGCGCCGATCTCGGCGCCGGACATGTCGCCGAGGTGAAGATGCCTGCCGGGGACGTGGCCGATATTCTGGCCCGGGGCGGCGCTGTCCGGGCCGGAACCGCCGCCGCTCCGGCATCGGGCGCATCGCTCGCTGCCGGGGCTGTCCGGGGCGGAACGCCGGCGGCCACCGCCCTGCCGGCGGTCACCGCGGGGGCCATCGCCCTGCCTGCCACGGTCGGACTCGGCGATGACGAATACCTGATGATCGCCCGGATCGTACGCGACGAGATGCGCCCCCTGCGCCAGGAGATTGCCGCCTACAGGGAAAAGAACGATCTGCAGTCCATCCTCGGCGGGATCGGCTATATCGTCGGGCTTGCGGGCGTCGGGTATTACGTTGCGGCCCGCCGGCGGCTGAAGACCGGCGCATGACATCGGTTCTGGCGGAAAATCGCGTCCCCCGAATCGGGCATCTGACACAGATCGACCCGCGCCTGCGCATCGTCGCGGCAACGGTCTTTGCCGTCACGGTGGTGGCCTGTCGCAGCCTGCCGGTTCTGCTGGCAGCTCTGGCGGTGGCGATGGGGCTGCTGCTGGTATCGCGGCTTCCGGTGCGGCAGACCCTGCGCCGGATGGCGGCAATGGACGGGTTCATCGTCTTCATGCTGCTGATCCTGCCCTTCTCGGTGCCGGGCGATCCGCTCTTCACGCTCTGGGGCTTTACGGCCAGCCGGCAGGGGCTCGACCAGGCGATCCGCATCGCGCTGACGGCAAATGCGGTGATCCTGGCGCTGATGGCGCTGGTCGGCACGATGGAGCCGGTGACGCTGGGCCACGCCCTGTTCCGGCTGCGTGTGCCCGAGGCGCTGGTTCATCTGATGATGTTCACCATCCGCTACATCGACGTGCTGCGCGGCGAGTATCTGCGGCTGCGGCAGGCGATGAAGGCCCGCGCGTTCCGGCCGCGAACCGACCGGCACAGTTATCGCAGCTTCGGCTATCTGCTGGGCATGATGCTGGTCCGGTCGATGGAACGCTCGGAACGGATCCTTGCGGCGATGAAATGCCGCGGCTTCACCGGGCGTCTGCCGCTGATCGACGATCTGCGCCTGACCGGCGCCGATGCCGCCTTCGCGGCGGGCTTCACCCTGTTGCTGGCCGGCCTGCTGACTGCCGAGGTTCTTTATGGCGCTCATTGAACTGACAGACATTCACTTCGGCTATCCGCAGCATCCGCCCGTCCTGCGCGGCGCCGGACTGATACTGGAGGCGGGCGAACGGCTGTGCATCACCGGGCACAACGGCGCGGGAAAATCCACCCTGCTGCGTATCGTGGTCGGGCTGCTGAAACCGTCGTCGGGGCGCATTGCGGCATTCGGGCACGAACGGCAGAGCGAGCGCGATTTCGACGAGGTGCGCCGCCTGGCCGGGCTGGTCTTTCAGGATCCGGACGACCAGCTTTTCTGCCCCACCGTGGCCGAGGATATCGCGTTCGGCCCGCTGAACCTCGGCGCGAGCCGCGCCGAGGCGCTCGAAACGGTCGACCGCGTGCTCGACCGGATGCGGATCGCGCATCTGCGCGACCGGATCACCCACAGGCTTTCGGGCGGCGAGAAACGTCTGGTGACGCTTGCCACCGTGCTGGCGATGGAACCCCGGGTCCTGCTGCTGGATGAGCCGACCAATGCGCTGGACGAGGAGAACGAGGCGCGTCTGACCGAAATCCTGCTGGAACTGCCGCTGGCGATGGTGATCGTCAGCCACGACCCGCATTTTCGCCGCCGTCTGGGAACCCGCACCCTCAGGCTGCGCGACGGGTGCTTGGAAGACACGCCGCCGAACTGCCGCCACGCGGTGCAGGGCTGAGGCGCCGCCGCTGGCGCGGCGCCACCTGAACCGGATCACTCGCCGCGCAGCCAGGCGAATTTCGCCCGCAGATCGGCAAGCGTATCCGCGTCGCGGGCGGAAATCATGATTCCCTGATGCAGCGTCGGCGCATAGGAGCGGCCGTCCAGCATGCCGACATGTCCGCCGGCCTCGGAATAGGCCAGCACGCCGGCCGCGTGATCCCACGGCATCAGCTTCATGGCGAATCCGAACCGCCCGACGCCAAAGCAGAGCATCCGGTAATCGTGACAGGCGCAGCCCAGATCGCGCACCCGCCCATAATCCAGAACGCCGGTGGCAAAACGCGCCCGCTGATGTTCCGGCAGAAGCCAGGGCGAGGCGAAGCCGGCAAATCCCGTCGGCTCGCCGCCATCGCGCACATCGAGCCGGTCGCGCCGCCCGGCGGGGTCGCAGAACCATGTTCCGCCGCCGCGCCGGCTCAGCACCCAATCGTCGAGTACCGGATCGTAGAGCAGCCCGAACACCGTCTCGCCGCGATGGGTGACGGCCAGCAGAACCCCGAACAGCGCCAGCCCCTTGGCAAAGTTCCAGGTGCCGTCGATCGGGTCGATGATGACACAGGTGTCCGCCCCGGCTATCCGCCCGAGGATTTCGGGATTTTCGGAAACCGCCTCTTCCCCGACCACTTCGGCGCCGGGCAGTATCCTGCGGACCGCTGCGGCGATCGACGCCTCGGAGGCGCGGTCGCCGATGGTGACCAGATCGTCTGCATTGGTTTTTTCCGCCACCGCATCCGCGCCCAGATTGCGGAACCTCGGCAGGATTTCGGTTCGCGCGGCGCTGCGCACCGCCTCGATCAGGTCTGATTCCTGTTGCAGGGTCGGGATCATGTCGCATCCTTCCGGGTCGCTTTGCACTTGGTCGCACCCGGTCTAGCCCGGGTGCGGGCCGGGGTCCATCGCGGTTCGGACCGGCGCCGGCGAAGCCGCCTATATGCGGTCGCGCAGGGCGTACCACCCATAGGCGGCAGGCAGGATGGCACGGCGGAAGCGGGCGGCCGGAAAGCGCCGCAGCGGCGCGCGCAGCGGCGCGGGATAAGGACGGCGCGGCGCACGCCCCAGCGCAAGATCGGCCATCAGCCCGCCCGCGTAGCTGCCCATCGCCACCCCGTTGCCGTGATAGCAGAGCGCGGCGAAAGCGTCCTCCACCCCGTCCATCGGGCCGACGTAGGGCGTCATGTCGCGCGCCATGGCGACAAATCCCGACCAGAAGAACGGCGTTTCGACATCGCGCCAGGCGGGGAACATGCGGTCGAAATCGGCGCGCGCGCGGCGGCGGACCCGCGCATCGGCGCGCGGCGTGGCCCTGACCGCCCCGCGCAGGCCGAACAGCATCCTGCGGTTGGGCATCAGGCGGAAATAATGCAGCAGGTTGAGCGTGTCGTAGCACATCTGATGCGATGTCCAGCCCTGCGCCTCGAGTTCCGCCACGCTCATCTCGCGGGTGACGAGGATGTTGGACTGCACCGGCAGGTAGCGCCCGGCCAGCCAGGGCGGCAGGTTCTCGGACGAATAACCGTTGGTCGCGACCAGCAGCCTGCGGGCGACAACCTCGCCGCGCGGGGTGCCCAGATGCCAGTTCCCGTCCCTGCGCACGGTTGTCAGCGCCGGAGAGCCGCCAAATATCCGCGCCCCCGCCCGGCCCGCCGCCCCGGCCAGCCCAAGCGCGTATTTCAGCGGGTTGAGGGCAAAACCGACCGGAATCGTCAGCGCGGCGTGAAAGGCGGGGCTGGTCATCCCGGTGCTGGCCATCGTGTCGCGACCGATGAATTCGCACTCCACCCCGTGCACCAGACGCGCCAGGCGTGCAGCGCGCTCCAGATCGGTCAGGGCCAGCGCCGAGGGCGCGAGCAGCGTCTCACCCCGCGAATGGGTATCGGCGTCGATTCCCAGACGCCCGAGAGTGGCGGCGACCAGATCGACGGCGAGGCGTTCGACCTCGCAGAACTGTCTCGCCTCGTCGCTTCCGAAACGCCGCGAAAGCTGTTCGGCCGAAAGCGGCGAGCCACCGAGGCAGCAGAAGCCGCCGTTGCGCCCCGACGCACCCCAGCCGGGCCACTCGGCCTCGACCAGCACAACGTCGGCTCCTGCCTCGGCCAGATCGAGCGCCGCCGTCAGCCCGGTGTATCCGCCCCCGACGATAGCGAAATCGCAGCTCTGCCGCCCTTCGAGCACGGGCCAGTCCCCGGCACGATCCGGCACCGTCGAACGCCAGTAGCTGCGCTCGATGGGTGCCGGGCCATAGGCGTGTTTCTCGTAGAGTCGCTCCAGCGCCACCGCGCCACCCCATCAGACCGATTGCATCGCAGCCTTTTCCTCGCGCGCCTGCCGGGCGATCGCCCGCTTCGACATCAGCGAGGTGACGATGACCCCCACCGCCACGATGCCGATCATGATCGTCGAAAGCGCATTGATCTCGGGGCTGACGCCCAGACGCACCGAGGAGAATATCTTGATCGGCAGCGTGGTGGCCGAAGGACCGGCGGTGAACGACGCGATCACCAGATCGTCGAGCGACAGCGTGAATGCCAGCAGCCAGCCCGACACCACCGCCGGCATGATGATCGGCAGGGTAACCAGCCGGAACGCCTCGAACGGGGTGCAGCCGAGGTCGAGCGCCGCCTCCTCGATCGAACGGTCGAAGGTGACCAGCCGCGACGATACCACAACCGAAACGTAGCACATCGAAAAGGTGGTATGAGCCAGCACGATGGTCAGGATGCCGCGGTCGAGCCCGATGGCGATGAACAGCAACAGCAGCGACAGACCGGTGATGACCTCGGGCATGACAAGCGGCGCATAGATCATGCCGGAAAACAGCGTCCGCCCGCGAAACCGCCCTACCCTGACCAGCACATAGGCCGCCATCGTTCCCAGCACGGTCGCAAGGGTCGATGAGAACACCGCGACGCGCAGCGTCACCCAGGCGGCATCGAGAAACGCCTGGTTGTGGATCAGCGAGCCGTACCACCGGGTCGAAAACCCCGCCCAGACCGTCACCAGCTTGGACTCGTTGAACGAGAAGATGATGAGAATCAGCATCGGAATGTAAAGAAACGCAAAGCCCAGCGTCAGTGAGACCGCGTTGAACCAGGTCGCGCGCCTCATCGTTCGGCCTCCTGCTGGCGCTGCTGTTGCTGCTGAAACAGGATGATCGGCACGATCAGGATCAGCAGCAGCACAACCGCAACCGCCGCCGCCACCGGCCAGTCGCGGTTGGAGAAGAACTCCTCCCACAGGACCTTGCCGATCATCAGCGTTTTCGACCCACCCAGCAGGGACGGGATGACGAACTCGCCCAGCGCGGGAATGAAGACGAGGAAACACCCCGCGATCACGCCGGGGCGCGACAGTGGAAAGGTGATCAGCCAGAAGGCCGAGGTGCGGGTGCAGCCCAGATCCTCGGCGGCCTCCAGAAGCGACACGTCCAGCTTTTCGAGCGTCGCATAGATGGGCAGGATCATGAACGGCAGATAGGTGTAGACGATGCCGATATAGACGGCGGTGTTGGTGTTGAGGATCGTCAGCGGCTGGGAAATGACGCCGGCCCAGAGCAGGAACTGGTTCAGGAACCCCTCGGTCGACAGAATGCCCATCCAGGCGTAGACGCGGATCAGGAAGCTGGTCCAGAAGGGAAGGATTACCAGCATCATCAGCGTCGGGCGCCATTCGTCGGGGGCGTTGGCCATGCCGTAGGCGATGGGATAGCCCACCAGCAGCGTCAGAAGGGTCGAGACGAAGGCGATCTGCAGGCTCGACAGATAGGCCTTCCAATACAGCGGATCCTCGGTCAGGAAGACGTAATTCTCGAAATCGAGTTCGGCGAAAAAGTCCCTTATCCCCGCCCAGCCGGCGCCGAGATCGAGCGTCGGAACATAGGGCGGGATCGACAGCGCCACGTCCGAGAGCGAAATCTTGAAGACGATCAGGAACGGCACCAGAAACAGCGCCAGAAGCCAGAGATAGGGAACGAGGATCAGCAGAAGCCTGCGCGGGTTCATCGGCCTACTCCGTCAGCACGACGCCGGCGGTTTCGGTAAACCAGATCCAGACCTCGTCCTCCCATGTCATGTCGCGGCGCGAAATCCGCCGGTTGTTCGCGGTCTGCGCCTGCATCACATGCCCCGAGGGTAACTGCACGTGATAGGTCGACAGGTTGCCCAGATAGGCAATATCGAGCACCCTGCCCCGCATCACGTTACTGGAAACATCGGGACGTTCCTTCGAGATGTTCACCTTTTCCGGCCGGATGGCAAAGGTGCAGCGCGTTCCGTCGCCGACCGGCTGAAGCTGCGTGCCGACGATGGGCGGCTGCCCCTCCGTCCAGTGGATGGAAACCCGGTCAGGCTCCGGGTGGGAAACCGCGTTGCCCTCGATCAGGTTCACGTCGCCGATGAAATCGGCCACGTAGACCGAATTCGGCGCCTCGTAGACGCGGCCCGGAGTATCGACCTGCACCATCCGCCCGTGGTCCATGACCGCGATCCTGCTTGCCACCGTCATCGCCTCTTCCTGATCGTGGGTGACGATGACAAAGGTCGTGCCGGTGGTTTCCTGAATCTCCATCAGTTCGAACTGGGTCTCGGTGCGCAGCTTCTTGTCGAGCGCGCCGAGCGGTTCGTCGAGCAGCAGCAGCTTCGGCGCCTTGGCCAGCGAGCGCGCCAGCGCCACCCGCTGCCTCTGACCACCGGAGATCTGGTGTGGCTTGCGGCCGGCGAATTTCTTCAGCTGCACCAGCCGCAACATCTCCTCGACCCGGGCGTCGACCTGTTCTTTCGGCAGCTTTTCGCGTTTCAGCCCGAAGGCGATATTATCGCGTACCGTAAGATGCGGAAACAGCGCGTAGGACTGGAACATCATGTTCACCGCGCGCCTGTTGGGCGGCACCGGGACGATGTTCTTGCCGTCGAGCAGAATCTCGCCTTCCGAGGGCGTCTCGAACCCGGCGAGCATCCGCATAAGCGTGGTCTTGCCACAGCCCGAGGGGCCGAGCAGCGCAAAGAACTCGCGCCGGTAGATGTCGACGGTCAGATTGTCGATCGCGGTGAAATCGCCGAACCGCTTGGTCACGTTCCGGAACCGGATCAGCGGCTTGGCATCGGGATCGGCCCAGGGCGCAAAGACCGCCGGTCCGGTGGTGGGCGCAGGTTCGGCCATGTCGTTCCTTCGAGACTGGGAAAAGCCCCCGCGCGGCGCACCGCACGGGGGCGGTACCGGGTCAGGTGCCGGACTTGATCTTGGTCCACAGGCGGGTGACCGCGCGCTGGACCTTCGGCTCATAGGGCGTGGTCGTATAGAGGTTGTTCAGCGTCGCATCGTCGGGATAGATCGCCGGATCGCCGATGACATCCTCGTTCAGGAACTCCTGGCTCGCGCTGTTTCCATTGGCGTAATAGACATAGTTCGACGCCGCCGCCATGTTCTGCGCATCCAGGATGAAATTCAGGAACTTGTGCGCCCCGTCGGGGTTGGGCGCATCGACCGGTATCGCCATCTGGTCGAACCACATCTGCCCGCCTTCCTTCGGGGCGTGATAGGCAATTTCAACCCCGTTGTCGGCCTCGGCAGCACGGTCGCGCGCCTGAAGGATATCGCCCGACCAGCCGACCGCGACGCAGATATCGCCGTTGGCCAGCGCGTTGATGTATTCGGAACTGTTGAATTTCTGGATGTAGGGCCGGACGGCCATGAAGACCGGCTCGGTCCTGGCGATCACGTCGGGATCGTGGCTGTCGGGGTCCTCGCCCAGATAGGTCAGCGCGGCGGGGAACATCTCGGCCGGGGCATCGAGGAAAAAGACACCGCAGGCGGCGAGCTTTTCCATGTTCTCCGGCTTGAAGACCAGATCGAGCGAGTCGATGGGCGCGTTCTCGCCCAGCACTTCCTTCACCTTACCGACATTCACGCCAAGCCCGGTCGTGCCCCACATGTAATTGATCGAATGGGCATTCTCGGGGTCGTACTGTGCCGTCCGGTCGAGGATCATGCCCCACAGGTTGTCGTAGTTCGGCAGTTTGTCCCTGTCGAGCGCCTGAAACGCGCCGGCCGCGATCTGGCGCTGCAGGAAGGTACCGGTGGGAACGACCACATCGTAGCCCGACCCCCCGGCCAGCATCTTGGTCTCAAGCACCTCGTTGGAATCGAACACGTCATAGATCAGGTCGATCCCGGTTTCCTGTTCGAATTTCGCCAGCAGATCCTCGTCGATGTAATCCGACCAGTTGTAGACGCGCACCTCTTCCGCGGCGGCTGCGGCCGCCAGCGAAACGGTCGCGAGAAGAGTGGTGAGTACGGTTCTCATCAGTTTGCTTCTCCCTTCAGGTTGTCCCAGATAATAGTCTGTGGTTTAATTTGATCAAACGTCAAGCGCCGATGCCGTCTTCATGAAAATGTACCGATACATCGAGTCCCCGCTTTGCCAACCGGTCGTGCGCCGGTCTTGTGGGTCAAGAAAAGGGCAGGACCAGTGAACACGCAAGAGAGAAAGACGCCGGAGCACGAAGCAATCTATCGGCGCCTGCGCGACATGATCCTGTTCGGGCAGGTTGCACCCGGTCAACCGGTGACGATCATGGGCCTGAAAGAGCAGATCGGCGCCGGCATGACCCCGGTGCGCGAGGCCATCCGCCGCCTGACCGCCGAGGGCGCACTCGAAACGCTGGGCAACCGCAGGATATGCGTTCCCCTGCTCGACGAGGCGCACCTGTCGCAGATCGATTTCGCCCGCCGGACGATCGAACCCGAGCTTGCCCTGCGTGCCGCTAAAAATGCAGACGAGGCAACGATTTACGACATGCGGAACATCGACGAACGGCTCGATGCCGCCATCCTTTCGGGGGATATCAACGGGTATCTCAGGCAGAATTACCTTTTTCACTTTCGCCTGTATCGCCAGGCCGGCGCCGAGGTCCTGCTGGCGATGGCCAAGGGCCTGTGGATGCGTGTCGGCCCCTCGCTCCGAATCGTCTGCGGGCGGTATGGCACCTCGAACCTGCCCGATCTGCACGGCGCCGCGCTCGATGCCCTGACCGAAGGCGATCCGCACAGAGTTTGTGCAGCCATCGAACAGGATATAGCCCAGGGCATGGGGCAGATTCGGGAATCGATGCGGGAATCGGCACCGGCGCGCTGAGCCATCCGCATCCGTTGACTTGTCCAAAGATTTGATCATAAATTCCGGCAGGCTGTGGGCCGCCCGCCCGGCCCACCCGTGAAACCGCCCGCGCAACCCGCACGAAGGAACGCCCCATGGTCAGGAATGCCTCCAACTGGATAGACGACCTGCCGCAGGCCTTCATGGATTATCTGGGCGATCGCCGCCTTGAAGAGGTCGAGGCGATCATTCCCGACACCGTGGGCATGTCGCGCGGCAAGGCGATGCCAAGCCACAAGTTCAACCCCGGCGAGACGTTCTTTCTGCCCATATCGCTGTTCTATCAGACCGTCTCGGGCGAATACGTCGACATGGAGGACATCACCGACCAGTGGCTGGAGAAGGACATCGTCCTGCGTCCCGACATGTCGACCGCCACGGCGGTGCCCTGGGCCGAGGATGCGACGCTTCAGGTGATCTGCGACCTCGAAACGCGCGAGGGCGAGGCGCTCGGCATTGCGCCGCGCAACGTGCTCAAGCGGGTGCTCGGGCTCTATGCGGCGCGGGGCTGGAAACCGGTTGTGGCACCTGAACTGGAATTCTACCTGACCAAGCCCAACACCGACCCGAACGAGCCCATCGAGCCGCCGCTCGGCAGGACGGGCCGCAAGGGCGCCAGCCGGCAGGCCTATTCCATGGTCGCGGTGGACGAATACGGCGAGGTCATCGACACGATCTATGACTTCGCCGAAGCACAGGGGCTGGAGATCGACACCGTGATCCAGGAGGGCGGCGCTGGCCAGATCGAGATCAACCTGCTGCACGACGATCCGCTGAAACAGGCCGATCACGTGTTCTATTTCAAGCGCACGATCCGCGAGGCGGCGCTGAAGAACGGCGTCTTCGCAACCTTCATGGCCAAACCCATGCGCGACGAGCCGGGCAGCGCGATGCACATCCACCAGAGCGTGACCGACATCGCCAGCGGAAGGAACATCTTTACCGACGGGGCCGGCGCCGAGACCGAGGCGTTCCTGCATTTCATCGGCGGCAGCCAGCAATACCTGATGTCGGTCGTCCCGCTGCTGGCGCCCTACGTCAATTCATTCCGCCGCTTCAACGCCGAGGGGATGAGCGCGCCGACCAACCTCGAATGGGGCAGCGACAACCGCACCACCGGGCTGCGCATTCCCAATTCCAGACCCGCGGCGCGCCGGGTGGAAAACCGCGTCATCGGCATCGATTCAAACCCCTATCTCGCCATCGCGGCAAGCCTTGCCTCGGGGTATCTGGGGATGGTCAACCGCATCGCGCCGCGCCCGATCGCCATGCACGAGGTCTATGAAAGCGATACCCGCCTGCCCGAGGATCTGGGCTATGCGCTGGAGCTTTTCGACGAGGGAACCGAGGTGCGCGAGGTGCTGGGGAGCGAGTTCTGCCGGCTCTATTCCGGCATCAAGCATGCCGAGCACGACGAATACAAACGCG
>NZ_JBKEAE010000091.1:0-30381 GCF_047971885.1 Tropicimonas sp.
TAACGCCAAGCTGCATGCCCTCGTTCGGTTGCAGGCGGATCGACAGGATGTTGGAATGGCGCCCCTTGTGCGCGCCAAAGATCGAATGCGGCGCATCCTTGAACACGATGGCGATTTCCGAGGCCCGCGCCTTGAGCCGCTTGCCGGTACGCAGGTAAAACGGCGTTCCCGCCCACCGCCAGTTCGACACCGCAAGCCGCATGGCGATGAAGCACTCGGTCCGGCTGCGCGGGTCGTGCACGTCGTCCAGATAGCTCGGCCCGTCGCGGCCCGCCGCATACTGGCCGCGCACGATGTCGTCGGGCTCGACCGGATCGAGCGCGCGGATCACCTTGAGCTTCTCGTCGCGCACCGCGTCCGGATCGTAGCGCGCCGGCGGCTCCATCGCGATCAGGCACAGAAGCTGCAGCAGGTGGTTCTGCACCATGTCCCGCATCGCGCCCGACCGGTCGTAATACTCGCCCCGGCCACCCACACCGACGGTTTCGGCAACGGTGATCTGGATATGGTCGATGTACTGGCTGTTCCACAGCGGTTCGAACAGCATGTTCCCGAAACGCACCGCCATCAGGTTCTGGACGGTCTCCTTGCCGAGATAATGGTCGATCCGGTAGATTTGCGTCTCGTCGAAATGAAGCGCCAGGCTGGCGTTCAGCGCTCGCGCCGACCCGAGATCCTTGCCGAAGGGCTTTTCGACGACGATCCGGCTCTGATCGTCGGCGATCCCGAATTCCTTGAGCCGTTCCGCCAGAGGGCCGAACAGCGACGGCGCCACCGAGAAATAAAAGGCGCTGACCAGCCCCTTGCGCATCAGCCCGCGCAGATCGCTCCAGCCATCCCCGCCGGTCGCATCGACACGGACATAGTGAATCAGGCCAAGGAACTGTTCGATCAGTTCCGGGTCCTGTGCATGATCGGGCAGGAATTCCCCCAGCGCCCCGCGTATCGTCTGGCGAAATTCATCGGTGGCCATGTCGCTCCGGGCCGCCGCGATCAGCCGTGCCTCGGGCGGCATCTGGCCGTCCGCCAGCCTGCGATAGAGGCCGGGAAAAATCTTGCGGCGGGCAAGATCGCCGGTACCGCCGAATACGACCAGATCGAACGGGTCGACGGGAATGATGCGTGCAACCATGCGGATGCTCCTGATACGTGCCGCTGATCGGCTTCGGCTGGCCGTTAGCGCAAACAGCGTGGCTGTCCAACCCATCACAAGGCCGTCATGCCAAGGGTGTCGTCTTTTATCCGCACATATCAGGGATTAGCACCTGGCGGAACGCAATCCTGCGCAAAAAGAAGGATGGCCCATGCGCGACAATGTCGAGGCGAACGCCGGAAAATTCGACGATCCCCGGACAACCGCCAGCGGCAAGGCCCGTGCGCGGGTCAGGCTGAGCGATCCGCAGACCCTGTGGTTCAACACCGGGACCCTGTGCAACCTGACCTGCACCAACTGCTATATCGAATCGTCGCCGGTCAACGACGCGCTGGTCTATATCACGGCAGACGAGGTTTCCGGCTTTCTCGACCAGCTCGACCAGCGCGGCTGGAAGGTGGGCGAAATCGGCTTCACCGGCGGCGAGCCGTTCATGAACCCCGGAATGATTGACATGGCGGCGCGCTGTCTGGAACGCGGCTATCGGGTGCTGATCCTGACCAACGCCATGGCGCCGATGATGCGCCCCGGGACCCGCGCCGGGCTGGACCGGCTGCGCGACGGATTTGGCGACAGGATGACGCTGCGCGTCTCGCTCGACCACTGGAGCGCCGCGCAGCACGACGAGACGCGCGGCGCCGGCAGCTTCGCCAGGGCACTTGCCGGGATGGAATAGCTGAGCGACGCCGGCATCCGGACGGCAGTGGCAGGGCGCACCGTCTGGGGCGAAAGCGAAGCGGATGCGCGCGCGGGATATGACAGATTGTTCCGGAACGGCGGGTTCGCCATCGACGCCGGCGATGCGCAGCAGCTGGTGCTGTTCCCCGAAATGGACCTGAGCGTCGAAGTGCCCGAGATCACCACCGACTGCTGGAACATCCTCGGCAAGCGCCCGCAATCGGTCATGTGCGCAAGCTCGCGCATGGTGGTGCGGCGAAAGGGGGCGGTGCGGCCCGTGGTAACCGCCTGCACGCTGCTGCCCCACGATCCGCGCTTCGAGATGGGCGAAACTCTTGAAGCGGCCGAGGCGCCGGTCTGGCTCAACCATCCGCATTGCGCCAAATTCTGCGTCCTCGGCGGGGCAAGCTGCTCGGCCTGACTGGCGGAAATCCGCGCACCCCGCACCGGCAGCACCATTCCCCGCGCGACAAGCCGCATGCCGCCGCGCTAACTGGGCTTCAGATTGCTGGAGCCTCCTCGATGAAGGTCAAACCCCTTGCGCTGGCCGCCCTCTGTGCGCTGACCCTTGCCGCCTGCGAGGGAGGAACGTCGGGCAAATCCGAGGTGGCAAGCCGCCTCGACAACAGCCGCCAGGCCTCGGTCTATCCGAACCAGACGCCGGAACTGAACCGGCTGATCGACCGTTACGCCACGTTCTACGGCGTCCCGCCCGATCTGGTGCATCGCGTGGTGATCCGCGAAAGCCGCTATCAGCCGGGTGCGCGCAACGGTCCCTATTACGGGCTGATGCAGATCCTGCCGCAGACTGCGCGGACGATGGGCCATCGCGGTGCACCGGGCGAATTGCTCGATGCGGAAACCAACCTGAAATACGCGGTCAAATACCTGCGCGGTGCCTGGCTCGTCTCGGACGGTAACCGGGACGAGGCGGTGGGCTGGTACGCCCGCGGGTATTACTACGAGGCGAAACGGCTCGGCCTGCTGGAAGAGACCGGCCTGCGCTGAAGCGCGGCCCGGTCCAATCCGGCCGCGTGCGGCCTTGACCCATGGCCGCCACAAGCGTGTTTGCCGCCCAATCAGAGTATTGACCGAAAAGACGAAGGGCGCCGCTTGTGCGGCGCCCTCGTGAAGTTTCTTTCGTGGCTTTCGCCGCTGTCAGCCGCGCGCCTTGCCGACCAGTTTCCACGCCGCCGGCAGAAACATCGCCGCCAGTGCCAGCTTGATCGCATCGCCGACGACAAAGGGCGTCAGGCCCCATGCCAGGATCGGCTGGTCCCAGCCGTAAAGCTGGCCAAGCCACAGCAGGCCGGGAACATAGAGAATGACATTGCCGATCAGCATCGCCAGCGCCATCTTCGGTGCCGAACGGTCCCAGCCGAAGCGGGCGAACCAGCCAAGCGCGACGGTGGCCAGCACGTAGCCCACCAGATAGCCGCCGGTCGAGCCCATCATGTAGCTGATGCCGTTCAGTTCGGCGGTCGAGCTCTGGAACACGTCGAAGCCGAGCGCACCGACCAGCATGTAGCCGAGGATCGTCACCAGACCGAGCCGCGGACCATAGGCCGCGCCGATGGTCAGCACCGCGAAGGTGCCCATGTTCATGGCGACCGGCGAGCCGGGCACCGGAACCTTGATCTGCGCCATGATCGCCAGCATCGCGATACCCGTCACCACCAGCACCGCCTGCTTGATCCGCAGTGCGGTACCCTCGCTGGGGCCGATCGCCTCGACGAGCGCCTTGTCGAAAGTTGCCTGGGCCATATTCCCCGGTCTCCTCGTTCGTAAGTGATTTCCCGGCGAAGGATTGCCGCAAACCGGGCCGCTCCGCAAGGTCATGCACGGAAATAGCGACTTTCCATCACATATGCCTTGCGCGGGCCGCTGACGGTCCAGCGGCTCGTCCAGCATGGCCAGCGTGTGAAATCATAGGTTACGCAATAGCGGTCGGGGTTGCACCAATGCGTTGCCTCGGCCACCTGCATGGCGGGAATGATGCTGTGGAATGGCCGGCCGTCGTCGAAAAGAACCCGGATTTCTTCCCCGTCCGCTTCCCAGCGATAGCGGCGCGTTGCCTGCATCGGCGGCACACCGGGCAGGTGCAGCACACCGGATTCCGAATAATCGAGACCCCCGTCCCGGGTTGCAAGGCGCGCCGTGCCCGCCAGATGCGCCATCTGCCCGGCGCGGCGGTCGTCGATCGCCCGGTCGAGCCGCCAGAGACCTTCGAAATCCGCAAGTCCGAGTTTCATGCCGCCCGATTACCCCCGCCCGCCGCCGGTCACAAGGCGCGACCGCCCGCCCGGTGCTTGCCGCCGGGGTCCCGCTTGGCTAGAAGCGCGCTGCGCCCGAAACCAGCCGCGAAAGGCCCGCCGATGATCCCCCGCTATTCCCGCCCCGACATGGTTGCCATCTGGTCGCCCGAAACCAGGTTCCGCATCTGGTACGAAATCGAGGCCCATGCCTGCGACGCGCAGGCCGCGCTCGGCGTGATCCCCAAAGCGAATGCCGAGGCCGTGTGGAAGGCCAGAGACGTGGCGTTCGACGTCGCCCGGATCGACGAGATCGAGGCCGTCACCAGACACGATGTCATCGCCTTTCTGACCCATCTGGCCGAGATCGTCGGCAACGAGGAGGCGCGCTTCGTTCATCAGGGCATGACATCCTCGGATGTGCTGGACACCTGCTTCAACGTGCAGCTTGTGCGGGCAGCGGATATCCTGATCGCCGACATGAAGGGGCTGCTTGCCGCCCTGCGGCGCCGCGCCTTCGAGCACAAGGATACCGTGCGCATCGGCCGCTCGCATGGCATTCATGCCGAGCCGACCACCATGGGCCTGACCTTCGCGCGATTTTACGCCGAGATGACGCGCAACCTGACCCGGCTGGAAACCGCGCGGCACGAGGTTGCAACCGGCGCGATCTCGGGTGCGGTCGGCACCTTCGCCAATATCGACCCGGGCGTCGAGGCATATGTCTGCGAGAAGATGGGCCTGCGCCCCGAGCCGATCTCGACCCAGGTCATCCCGCGCGACCGCCATGCGGCGTTCTTTGCCGCGCTCGGTGTGGTGGCCAGTTCGGTCGAGAACATCGCCACCGAGATCCGCCACATGCAGCGCACCGAGGTTCTGGAGGCGGAGGAGTTCTTCTCCAAGGGCCAGAAGGGCAGTTCCGCCATGCCGCACAAGCGCAATCCGGTGCTGACCGAAAACCTGACCGGGCTGGCGCGGCTGGTACGCATGGCGGTGGTGCCGGCGATGGAGAACGTCACGCTCTGGCACGAACGCGACATCTCGCATTCCTCGGTGGAGCGCAAGATCGGCCCCGACACCACGATCACGCTCGATTTCGCGCTGGCCCGGCTGACCGGGGTGATCGACAAGCTGGTGATCTATCCCGACAACATGCTGGCCAACATGAACAAATTCCGCGGGCTGGTGATGAGCCAGCGTGTGCTGCTGGCGCTGACCCAGGCAGGCGTGAGCCGCGAGGATGCCTATCGCCTGGTACAGCGCAACGCGATGAAGGTCTGGGAGGAAGGCAAGGACTTCCAGACCGAGCTTCTGGCCGACCCCGAGGTAACCGCCGCCCTCAGCCCGGCCGAGATCAAGGAGAAATTCGACCTCGGCTACCACACCAGACACGTGGACACGATCTTTGCCCGCGTCTTCGGCGATAACTGACCCGGTGCCGCCGGAACCCCTTGCCCTCTCGCCCCTCTCCGGCACGCTGCTGCTGCTGGTCGCCGTGATCTGCGGCCGCAACTTCCGCCAGAACTGGAAGGCGCAGGGTCCGCGCTGGGTGCTCTGGGCGTGGCTCTACGGTGCGGCGGCAGCGGCCGCCCTGCTGGCGCTGGCCTTCGTTCCGCTCGAATATTGAAGCGTGGCGAATAGCAGATGCCCGGTCAGGCTTGCCGCAGCCCCCGTGGGAATGCCTGACCACATGACCGGAATCATGCCGTCAGGCCATATCAGCGGTATTCGGCGGAATAACCGCCCGATTCAGATGTGAATGGCCCGGCCATAGGCCGAAAGCACGCTTTCGTGCATCATTTCGCTGAGGGTCGGGTGCGGGAAGACTGTTTCGATCAGGTCTTCCTCGGTCGTCTCGAGCTTGCGGGCAACGATATAGCCCTCGATCAGTTCGGTCACCTCGGCGCCGATCATGTGCGCCCCCAGAAGTTCGCCCGTCCTGGCGTCGAACACCGTCTTGATCAGCCCTTCGGGTTCGCCAAGCGCGATCGCCTTACCGTTGCCGATGAAGGGGAAGCGGCCGACCTTGACCTCGAAGCCCGCCTCCTTGGCCGCCGCTTCGGTCATGCCGACGCTGGCGACCTGCGGGTGGCAATAGGTGCAGCCGGCAATCGCGCCCGGCCGGATCGGGTGGCCCTTCCTGCCGGCGGCCAGTTCGGCCACCATCACCCCCTCGTGGCTGGCCTTGGGCGCCAGCCACGGCGGCCCGGCGATATCGCCGATGGCATAGAGCCCGTCAACCCCGGTGCGGCAGAACTCATCGACAACCACATGCGTGCGGTCGATCTTCACACCCAGTTCCTCCAGCCCGAGGTTTTCGACATTGCCGACGATGCCGACTGCCGAGATCACCGTGTCGACCTCGATCTTCTCGATCTTTCCGCCGGTCTCGACATGGGCGACAACCTTGTCGGCGCCGCGATCGAGTTGCTTGACCGTCGATTTTTCCAGGATACGCATACCCTGCTTGGTAAACGCCTTTTTTGCCATGCCCGAGATCTCGGCATCCTCGACCGGCAGCACCCGGTCGAGCACCTCGACCACCGTCGTTTCGACACCCAGCGTATTGAAGAAGCTCGCGAATTCGATGCCGATGGCACCCGAGCCGATGACCAGCAGCTTCTTCGGCATGTGCGGCGGGTTGAGAGCGTGCTTGTAGGACCAGACGCGCTTGCCGTCCGCCTCGAGCCCCGGCAGGTCGCGGGCGCGGGCGCCGGTGGCGACGACGATGTTCTTTGCGGTCAGTTCCTCGGTGCCCTTGTCGGTCGTGACCGAGACCCTGCCCTTGCCGGTCACCCTGCCCTCGCCCCAGATGGTCGTGACCCCGTTCTTCTTGAACAGGAAACCGACACCGTTCGAAAGCTGCTTGGCCACTGCGCGGGAACGGGCGACGATGGCGTCGATGTCATAGCCGATATCGCCGGCCCTGAGGCCGAATTCGGTTGCACGATGCATCAGGTGGAACACTTCGGCCGAACGCAGCAGCGCCTTGGTCGGGATGCAGCCCCAGTTGAGGCAGATACCGCCCAGATGCTCGCGCTCCACGCAGGCGACCTTGAGCCCGAGCTGCGCCGCCCGTATGGCGGCCACATAGCCGCCCGGACCGCCGCCGATCACAACCAAATCGAAACTCTGTGCAGCCATCTCGGGCCCCCTCCGCATTGCAAACTAGTTCAGCACTAAACTATTTTTCGCAACACGCGAAGCCCCTGTTCCTATCAATTGTGACGCCGGGTCAGAAAGGCCGCCATGCCACCGACGCATACCTTCAGCCGCCAAAAGCATGGCTTCCGATGCCCGCTCACATCGCCTCGGCCTCCTGCATGGCGCGAACCACCGCGCCATAGCCGCCCTGGTCGAGAAACACCTGCTCCGACGGCAGGGTCAGGCGGCCAAGCGCGGCGTTGCGAAACGGAAAGCGCCCGAAACGCGCGACGATCTGGCGATGGGCGCGGGCGTGAAGCAGATTCTCGGCGCCGGTTTCGGGCATCCGTTCTGTGATCAGCCGGATGCAGCGGTCCTGATCCGACAGCATTTCGGAATGCTCCAGCGGCAGATAGAAGAACTGCCGCCCGGGCTCGCGCACCGTCAGGTCCCACCGCCGTTCGATGGCATAGCTCGCCGCGGCACGTGCCAGCGGATCGGTGGCGAAGCTGCGCCCGTCGCCACGGAACATGTTGCGCGGAAACTGGTCGGTGACGACAAGAAAGGCCAGAACGGTCGCGGCATCCTCGGCCCAGCCATCGAGATCGCCGGCAAGCGCCGCCTCCCATGTCGGCAGGAAACGTTCGCGGATTTCCGCATCGAGCCGATCCGAGACCTCGTACCACCCTTTCGGTCCAACCTCGTCGATCCAGAACGCCGCCACCTCGGCCGGTGCTGCTGTCGCCATTGCATGTTCTCCTGTCTGTCAATCCCCGGCATCGGGCGCGGTTTCCTGCCGCCCACGGTCGTGCGTTTCCCGCGCCGTGCCGGATTCCACCACGGGGTCGCTGAATACCTCGTGCGCGGCGGCGACCGCAACGGGCGTTGCCGTCGGCAGGACCGGAGCGTAGCTGGCGGTATCCTCGACCGGAACGGCTCCGGAGCGTGTCATCCGCCAGCCCGCATAGGCCGTCAGCGTGGCACAAAGGATGAAGAGATACAGGAAAAAACCCTGCGGGCCGGCCATCTCCATCATCCAGCCGGTGATGAGGGGGCCGGCAATGGCGCCTATTCCGTTGATGAATATCAGCCCGCCCGATGCAGCCGCCATGTCTTCGCTTTTCAGGTGGTCGTTCACGTAGGCAAGCACCAGCGCGTAAAGCGGGTTGGAACTGCCACCGATCAGGAAGGCGGCGATCAGCAATGCCTCGAATCGCTGCGCGAAGACAAACGCACCGACCGAGGCCAGCGCGCCGACCAGCGCCACCACGAGAATCAGCCAGCGGCGGTCCATCCGGTCGGACAGCCAGCCAATCGGATATTGCATCAGCATCCCGCCGAGGTAGATCGTGAAGACGAAGGCGGAAATCTGCGCCACGCCAAGCCCGGCCTCGGTGCCGAAAACCGATGCCATGCCAAAGGTGGCCGAATAGACCCCGCCCAGCAGGAACGTGCCGACGCAGCCCAGCGGCGAGGTCCGCCAGAGCCGCCGCAGGCTCATCAGCTTGGTCGCCTCGAAGGCCGGGGTCGGCGAAACGGCAAGCAGGATCGGCGCGAACGAGACCGATACCAGCACCGAGGGGATCACGAACAGCAGGTAGCCCGCCGGATCGCCCAGCAGCAACAGCCCCTGCGCCGCCATGATTCCCGCCATCTGCACGATCATGTAGAGCGAAAGCGCCTGCCCCCGCCGTTCGTTGGTCACCGCGTTGTTCAGCCAGCTTTCGGTGGTGACATAGACCCCAGACAGGCAGAACCCCATCAGCACCCGGCCGATCGACCAGGCCACCGGGTTGGGAAAGGTCGGATAGAGGATCAGGATCGCCGATACCAGCGAGCCGAGCGCGGCGAATACCCTGATATGCCCGACGCGGCGGATCATTTCGGGCGCGAGTCTGGAACCGCCGAGAAACCCCAGGAAATAGGCCGACATGACGACCGACATCTGATAGGTGGTAAAGCTCTCGATCCCGCCGCGGATGCCCAGCAGCGTACCCTGCACGCCGTTGCCGACCATCAGCAGCAGCAGTCCGAACATCAGCGCCCAGGTGGCGGAAATCACTTGCAGCATGTCGCGCCATTTTGCGGAGTCAAAAATCCGGCCTAGCCGGAGCCATGCAGGTTCATCGCGCCCTCAAGCGACATCGCCGTGTCGTTTGGGCGCGGTTTCACCATTTTCCTGCCCGCCGGGCGCAGCCAGACGCCCGGCGATATGGCGGCGCACGAGATCGACATGCAGGCGCGCGTTATAGGCGCTTTCGCGAAACGGCGGCGGAAGCTTCATCGTCGCCAGTTCGGTGTCGATGGCGACCAACCGGTTGTCCAGATCCCGCAACTCGGCCTGACCGGCTGCATCGGGAACCTGCAATCCGATCCCACCGATGGCGTTGTAGTGGCGCCAGACGCGGCGGCGCATGCTCCAGCGATAGGCCACGGGCAGCGAGCGGATCAGCGGCACCAGAAGGAAAAGCACCGGCACCATGACCAGCAGCACCCGGCGTATCTGCGCCGCGATCCAGTAGGGCAGCCAGCCGTGAAAGGCGCCCTGCCCTTCCAGCACCAGCCGGGTCGTGGATTGGTCGATCGGCATGTCGACCCCGACGACGCTGGGAAACTGGCCCTCGACCGACAGGATGCCGCGGCCGCCGTGGATCTGGCGCGCGGCGACCACCAGACGGTCGGCGAGCGCCGGGTGAAGGTGGTCGACCGCCGCGAGCCGGGCGCGAAGCGACAGCAGCCGCACCGGTTCCGGCGGCACCGGCGGCGACGAGAGCCTCACCGCGCCCGACGGCACGGTGACGACCCGGCTGAACGGCAGCCTGAGCGACAGCCCGTCGATATTGTCGAGTTGCAGCAGGTCGAATTCCTGCGCATCGATCAGCGGACGCAGGTACTCCGATTCGACCGGAGCAACGAAAAGCGCCACGTCGACCGCGCCGTCGGCCACGGCCTGCGCGGCTTCCGCACCGTCCAGCCCGACCAGCGGATTGGCGCCCGGGGCAACCGCCGCAGCCGCAAACAACTGCTCGGCCGCGGCCCGCGTTCCCGAACCGGGGCTGCCGGCGGCCACCCGCACCCCCTGCCAGTCGGCGACATTCACCGGCACCGCACCGTCGTGCCGCACGAAGGCCAGCACCGGCTCGACAAACACGACGCCGAGCGCCTTGACACCCCCCGGCGCGGCGATCCCGCCCTGCACCAGCCCGACCTCGGCCAGCCCTCCGGCCAGCAGCCGGACGTTCTCGACCGATCCGGCGGTCTCGACAATCTCGACCTCAATTCCGTCACGGGCAAGGATATCGCGGTATTGCGATGCGATATTCCAGTAACCGCCGCCCTGCCGCCCGGCGGCAAAGCGCAGGTCGCGCGGCGGCGGCAGGTCGCGCAACAGGTAGATGACCGCAGCGGCCAGCAGCAGGATCGAGATGAAGATGGTGCCGAACCGCATGGGACCTCCGGTGAAAATGCACCCGGACCGGACCGGGGCGGCAATGCGGAAAGCTTGCCACAGGGCACCGGCCCGGCTCAAGCGCATCGGCCGGACGGCCCGGACGGCGCCCGGATGGCGAACAACGGGGATTGACCGGCGCCCCCGGTTGCGCCAAGCATCGCCCATGATCTGCCAGGCCGCCATATCGTCGTTTTACTGGGTTCGCACCTGACAGGCGCGGCCGACGGATTGATCCATCATCACGGCCGCCACGGGCGGCCCTTTTGTTATCGGTTCTCCCGCGGTGGCGAAAAGGAGACCCAATGCCGAGCCGGAACATTGCCAGCGGCACCCGCATCCGCAGGGCCGTACGCGCCGACAGCGAATTCCTGTTGCGGATGATCGCCGCGCTGGCGGCGCATCACGGTGACAGATCGTGCGCCTCGCGCGCCATACTCGAACGTGACATCTTCGGCGCCGATGCCTGCGCGCAGGTCCTGCTGGCCGAGCGTGCCGGCATGCCGGTGGGTTATGCGCTTTTCAGTATCCGGCCGCGCCTGCAACAGGGGCTGCGGCTGCTCGACATTCATCATCTCTATGTCGATCCCGATCATCGCGGGATCGGGGTTGGCCGGCACCTGATCGCCGCCATTGTCGAGCAGGCACGCCGCCAGTACTGCGGCCGCGTCGTTGTCGGCACCCTGCCCGACAACCTGGCGGCGCAGAAAATCTATCGCGGCATCGGGTTCAGCGAAATGCCACCGGGCGGCCCCCGCTTCCTGCTCGATCTGCCGGGCGGCAACCTGCCCGATGGCTGGATCTGACCTGCTCAGGGCAGCAGAAGCGAGGCGTCGCCGTAGGAAAAGAAGCGGTAGCGTTCGGCAATCGCGTGGGCATAGAGCGCCATCACGCGCTCCCGGCCCATCAGCGCCGAGACCAGCATCATCAGGGTCGATTTCGGCAGGTGGAAATTGGTCATCAGCCCGTCGGTGGCGCAGAACGCGTAACCCGGTGTGATGAAGATATCGGTCTCGCCGTGCCATGGTGCCACACCGTCCGGCCCTGCGGCGCTTTCGATCAGCCGGCAGGCGGTTGTCCCAACAGCAATCACCCGCCCGCCCGCGCCCCGGGTGGCATTGATCTGTGCCGCCGCTTCGCCCGAAACCTCGCCCCATTCGGCATGCATCCTGTGCAGGCTCACATCGTCAACCTTGACCGGCAGGAACGTTCCGGCACCGACATGCAGCGTGACCTCGGTCAGACCGACGCCCATCGCCGCGATCTCGGCCAGCAGTTCGCTGTCGAAATGCAGGCTGGCGGTCGGGGCGGCGACGGCGCCGGAATGGCGGGCAAAGACGGTCTGGTAATCGGTCCGGTCCCGCGTATCGGCGGCGCGACGGGCGGCGATATAGGGCGGCAGCGGCATGGCGCCGGCGGCGTCCAGCGCGGCATCGAATGCGTCGCCGGAAAGCGAAAAATCGAGGTGAAGCTGCCCATCGGCCCGGCCGAGGACACGGGCGGAAAAGCCGGGGGCAAAGCCGATTTCCTCGCCGTCGCGCACTTTTCTGGCGGGTTTGGCCAAAACCGCCCAGCTTCCGTCGCCACGCGGGGCAAGCAGCGTTACCTCGATCCGCGCCCGGGTCTCGCCCTCGGCGTTCAAACGGTGGCGAATGCCGGTCAGCCGCGCCGGAATGACCCTGGTGTTGTTCAGCACCAGCCTGTCGCCGGGGCGCAGGAAACGCGGCAGATCGAAGACATGCGCGTCAAGCGTCCGCCCGGCCTCGGCCACCAGCAGCCGGGCCGAACGGCGCGGTCTGGCCGGCCGGGTGGCGATCAGTTCCTCCGGCAGATCGAAGTCGAAATCCGACAGCCTCACCTCAGCCGCCTCCGCGCAGGCGCGTGGGAGAGGCGCGGAACAGGTCGCGGAACATGCCCGGTGTCAGCGCCGAAAGCGGATTGACCTCGACCGAAGGGGATTTCGACGGGCCGTGCATCCGGTAGTTCACGCCGAACAGCCCCTCGCCCCGGCGGGTGAAGATCGCACCGATGGAATTGACCACATAAAGGGGTGAAAATACCCCCTGCATGTCCAGCCGGTCGCGCGCCATGTCGTAGACCCCCTGCATGGTGATGCCGAGCGACGGCCCGACACCGGAGGCGTCTGTGACCTGCACGAAGGTCGGGGTCAAGCGGAAGGCGGCCTCGACATCGTCAAAGAATATGCCGCTGCCATTGAGTTCGTCGATCAGCCCGACAACGCTGATCGCATTGGCCAGCGCTGCAAGCGTCGAGGCACTTTTCACCCGGACGCGCGCGACCTTCAGCCTGCCGTCGTATTCGCCTTTGCCCTGCTGCGGGGTCAGCACCAGATCCATCGTGCCGCCGTTGGCCTGACCGAACAGGCCCGCCGCCTTGAACACCTCGCCCGCCCGATCCGAGCGCAGCCGCACCGTGCTGCCGTAGCGCCCGGGTGTCAGGGTTCCGCTGACCGGTGCCCGCCCGTTGACCTGCCCGCTGAAATCGCCCGAAAGCCCGCCGCCGGTATCGAGATCGGCACGGACACCGGCAAGCTCCAGCGACTTCGAGATCACCAGCCGGTCGAGCGCGGCCGAGATCGGCACCCCCGCCGCGCCGCCTCCGCTACCGCTGCCTCCGCCGAACGATGCCTTGCGGATATCGACGCTGCCGCCATCGACACGAACGGCGGGGGGGGTGCCCGCACCGCGCCCCGTCAGCGTAACCGGGCCGTCGAACCAGCCGCCCAGCCGGACACGGGAAAAGACGGCCCGATCCAGCCCGCCCGAGGCGGCAACGCTGACCGCCCCCTGCAACGAAAGCCCCGGCGCGTCGAGCAGCAGCCGGTCGACGACGGGTGTCTTGCCCAGCCGCCCCGCCACTTCCAGCCTGCCCTGCGCCCCCGCCGCCAGCGACCAGCCCAGCCCCGGCACGGCAAGACCTACCCCGCGCAAATCCGAATCGAGCGCAAATTCCGGCGCCGTGCCATCCGGCAGAGCGATGGCAAACCGCCCCGGCCCGGCACCGGTGACCATGCCCGGGGGCAGGCCGATACCCAGATTGCCGACGAACCGCCCGCCGATCTCGACCGTACCCTCGACATGGGCGGGGGGCGCATCGGCGCCAAGCGGCAGCGTGAAACGCGCCTCGAGCGGCACATCCTCGAGCCGCGCCGCCCCCGCGATCGTCAGCCCGTCGGACCGCGCCTCCAGCGACAGGGTCTCTGCGTCGATCCGCCGCCCGGGCACCGCCTTGTCGGAGGTCACCGCGTCGAGCCGGCCGGCAACAGAGAAATCCACGTCCCTGCCGCGAATGCCGGCCCGGATCGGAAAGGCGATCCGCCCGTCAAGCTGTGCACTTCCCTCGGCAAGATCGACCGGCTGGCCGGCATTGCCCAGAAAACCGAACGGCGGCTGGTCGAGCAGCGACAGCGCCGCCGTGACCGGCGAGCGCGAGCGCCAGAAAAGCTCGGCGATACGCGGTTTTTGCGACATGTCGGCGATGCGGAAATCCGATCCCGAAATGTCGATAATCCCGCCGTCGGGCGGACGAATCCGCCCCGCATCGAGCGAAAGCGAGAAAAGCTGCCGCCCGGTGCTGGCAAAACCCGCCCCGTCGGTGATCGGCGGCAATGAGGCCAGCGGCTGCACGCGCGCGTCAGAAAACTCGAAGGTCATGGCGATGTCGGGCCGCTTGCCCTGATCGAAGCGCAACGCCGCCGCGACATTGGTCAGATCGCCGCCCCGAAGGTGCCCATCGATCCATTTCCGGGTGCCGGGTGCCACCGCAAAGGGCCAGTGCGCCATCAGGCGCCGGCCCTCCATCCGGTCGAGCCCGATGTCGAGCGCGACGTGCCATCCACTGTCGTCGGCGGTGATCCGACCGCCTGCGTTCATCGTCGCGCGCCCGCCGTCCCCGGCCTCCGCGCTCAGCGAAAGCTGGCCGATACGGGCGACGAACGGATCGAGCGAGGCCCTGAATTCCACCGCACCGCCGTCGAACACCGTCGGTTCGGGCAGTAACTCCGGCTGGTCGAGGCGCACCTCGTCAAGCTGGAACTGACCGGTCAGCGCCTCCGGCCAGCCGCTTTCCAGCCCCTCCAGAAAGGCCTGCCCCGATGCGGAGAGATTGACCTGCGGTGCCGATACCGAAAGCTCGGAAAAGTCTATCCGCCCGCGCGCCGCGCGATAGGAAAAATAGGCCCGTGCGCCATCGAACAGGACCGGCTCGGCGCTGCGCGCGGGCTGAAAGCGGCCCGGTCCGATGCCCAGTGTCCCGTCGAGATCGCCCATCGCCCCGTCGGGTGTCGTGCCGGCGATCAGCGCCCCCGAGACACGCGCATCGAGCGGGGCGAGCCAGCTCAGCGCCGGGGCCTGCGCGGCGATGTCGGCCGCCGGCACGCCGTCAACCTGCGCCGACAGTTCCGCCTTTTGGCTGCCCTTGTCCAGCGACAGGCGCAGCGCAACGCGCGCCGGCTCCTCGGCCGGTTGCGCCCCTGCATCGGGAAGCGTCGCATCGACCGAGATTGCAAGCGAGGCCGCATCGTTGTCGAGCGCCAGCCTTCCGTTCTCGACCAGCCAGACCCGCCCGGCGCGCAGATCGTCGTATTCCAGCGCAAGCGCCGCTATCTCGATCCGTTCGACCGGCGCCAGCCGGGGCAGTTCGAACACCTGCTGAAGCGCCGCGATGGCCTTGTCCAGCGACCCGAGGGACGCCCGCCCGCCCCCGGCGGCGCCCAGCCCGAAATCGAAGCCGCCGTGCTCGTCGCGCACCAGCCGCACCGACGCGCCGTCTATCGACAGCGCGCGCGGCTGCACCTGCCGCCGGAAAAGCCCCGCCCAGTCGAGCGCAATGCCAACCCGGGGAATGGCGACGATCTCGGCGCCGGCGGGGGTGAAAAGTCGCGCGTTCCACAGCGTCACTTCGGGAAACTCGCCGGGATCGAATCTGACGGTGACATCGGCAATGCGCAGCGTACCGCCACCGAGCCCGCGCGACAGCGCGGTGCCGGCCCGTTCCGCCACCCCGTCCGGCAGGGGCAGGTCGCGCCCTTTGAGCGCATATCCGGCAAAGAAAAGCGCAACGGACAGAACCACCGCCAGATCGAACACCACGATCAGCGCGCGAACCGACCTGCGGCGGCGTTTGCCCGCGCGCGCCAGCGGCGCCTTGGCTTTCTGGCTGTCCTGTTGTTCGCTCACGCCCGCCTCGGCCGAATACACACCATCCCTTTATCTTCGCGCGCCGGACACTACAAAGGAAGTTCCGGAAACCCTACCGCGAGGATGATACCATGATCGAGCCCGGCGGCACCGCCCCCGATTTCACCCTGCCCCGCGACGGCGGCGGGGAGGTTACGCTGTCGACGCTGCGCCCGCAGGCTGTGGTGTTGTACTTCTATCCGCGCGACGACACGCCGGGCTGCACCATCGAGGCGATCGCCTTCACCGAACAGCTATCCGATTTCGAAGCCGCCGGTACCCGGGTGCTGGGCATCTCGAAGGACAGCGTTCAGAAACACAACCGTTTCCGCGACAAGCACGGTCTGGCGGTAACGCTGCTGTCGGACGAGCAAGGCGATGTCTGCGAGCGCTACGGAGTGTTCAGGGAAAAGAGCATGTACGGCAAGACCCACATGGGCATCGAACGGACGACATTTCTGATCGACGGCGCCGGGGTCGTCCGGCGGGTCTGGAACAAGGTGAAGGTCGAGGGGCATGCAACAGAAGTTCTGGAGGCGGCACGCGCCCTGTGAGCCTGCCCGGGACGGCACCGTCATGCCATCCGGCGCGCGGCGGCACCGTACCCTTAACAATGTCTTAACAATCTTGACCCGGAAACGGTCAAAACCGGCGGATTTCCGCCGGTTATCTGCCGGTCGTCGCCACTTCCCGCCGATGAAATCCCGATAGTGTTGCGCGCTTGCAGCCATCTGCCTAAAGCCTTTGCCCAAGGGCAGCAGCGTCAGGGATGGGTGCGTCGCCCGTAGTGAGGAAGCCACAGGGACGGTACGGGTCTTGCGCACGCGCATCATCGACAGATTTCACACGCTCTTCGAACGATGGTTTTCAGAGCGGAGGTTGTTCCTGCGCTCCGACAGGGAAACCCGCTTCATCCGGCTTCGTCCGGGCACGCAGGCGCTGCTGTTGTTAGGCTCCGCACTGACGATCGGCTGGACCATCGTCGCCTCGTCGATCCTGATGATGGGCGCCATCGGCTCCGGCAACTACCGCGAGCAGACGCAGCGCGACCAGGCGATGTTTGAGGAACGGCTCAATACACTGTCCGAGGCGCGCGACACCGCCGAGGCCGAGGCGCTGGCGGCCTACAGGCGCTTCAACGCCGCGCTGGCGCAGGTATCGCAGATGCAATCGAAGCTGCTCGATTCCGAGGAGCATCGCCGCGAACTGGAAACCGGCATCGGCGTCATCCAGGCGACGCTGCGCCGCACGATGAACGAGCGCGACAGCGCCCGGGCGGAAACCGCCGCAATGGTCGCCAGATTCGAAAACGGCCCGGACGCGGCGAGCGACGGAACTTCGCTGGCCCGGGTGGACGAGACCCTCGCCTTCCTGAACTCCGCGCTGGAAACCACCGCCGCCGAGCGCGACGAGATGAAGGTCGAGACCGACCGGGCGCTCGAGGAGGCAGAGGCCGCAATTTTCGAGCGCGACCTGATCCTCGACCGCAACGACAAGATCTTCACCCAACTCGAAGAGGCGCTGACCGTCTCGGTCGAACCGCTCGAAAAGATGTTCTCCGCCGCCGGACTGCCGCCGTCGCGGTTGCTCGACGCGGTGCGGCGCGGATATTCCGGACAGGGCGGCCCGCTGACGCCGGTCACCTTCTCGACCAAGGGGGCCGAGCCCTCGGCCGACGAAGTTCGCGCCAACACGATCCTGCGCGGTCTCGACGAGATGAACATGTACCGCATCGCGGCGGAAAAGACCCCGTTCGCGATTCCGGTGAAAAGCGCCTATCGCTTCACCAGCGGCTTCGGGCCGCGCTGGGGCAGGATGCACAATGGCATCGACATGGCCGCTTCGACCGGAACGCCGATCTACTCGACCGCCGACGGTGTGGTTGTCGAGGCAGGCTGGCATTCGGGCTTCGGACGCATGGTGAAGATACGCCACGAGTTCGGGATCGAAACGATCTATGGCCATCTGTCGCGACTGAACGTGAAGGACGGCCAAAAGATCTCGAAAGGCGACCGGATCGGTGATATGGGAAACACCGGAAGGTCGACCGGTACCCATCTGCACTATGAAGTTCGGGTGGACGGATCGCCCGTGAACCCCATGAACTTTATCAAGGCTGCCAAGAATGTTCTCTAAGAGTCGAATCAACGAACCCGGTCCTGCCAAGGACGGCGACGCCAGCAAAAGCCCCGACGCGATGAAATCGCCCGGTGGGCTGCCGCCGATGGACAGCAAGCCGGCGACCGCAAAGGCGAAGCCGCCGGCATCGATCCTGTCGTCGGATCTCGTTGTGACCGGCAATATCAAGACCACCGGCGATATCCAGATCGAGGGCACCGTCGAGGGCGATATCCGCGCCCACCTGCTGACGATCGGTGAAAACGCAACGATCCGTGGCGAGTGCATGGCGGACGATGTGGTGGTCAACGGCCGAATCGTCGGCCGGGTGCGCGGGCTCAAGGTCCGCCTGACCTCGACCGCCAAGGTCGAGGGCGACATCATCCACAAGACCATCGCCATCGAGAGCGGCGCGCATTTCGAGGGCTCGGTGCAGCGCCAGGACGACCCGCTGAGCGGGACCGGCCCGGCCCGCAAATCGCCGCCGGCCGCCGAAAGCTGATTGCCGGCCCCGAAGCCGAGGAAGACACAGGCGGAGCAACGGGCTCCGCCTTTTTTCGTCCGTCCGGCGCTTCGAACCGAGCACCCTACTCGGGCGCTATCAGCGCCCGGCGGTACAGGTGCCAGGTGGCATGCCCAAGCACCGGCAACACGACCAACAGCCCGAGATAAAGCGGGATCATCGCCAGAACCACCGAAACGGCGATGAACAGTGCCCAGAGCGTCATGACACCCAGGTTCTCGCGCACCGCCTGAAAGCTGAGCAGCATCGCGGTCATGAAGTCGATTTCCTTGTCGACCATCAACGGCAACGAGAAAACCGTCAGGGCAAACAGGACGAAGCCGAGAATCGCGCCAACGATCAGTTCCACGGCAATCATCGCCAGCCCGTTCGGCGTCAGGAAGACCTCGAGCGAGGAGCTGATGTTCGTCATCACCGAAAGGCCCATGAACAGGGCAAAGATCATATGGGCAAGGAACGAATAGAACAGGAAATAGATGACGATGATCGCGCCCGCCCAGGGGATCTGCCGGTCTTTCTCGCGCCAGACCACGCCCAGAATCTGCCGCAGATCGAGCGGCTCCCCCTCCTCGATACGCCGGCTGGTCTCGTACAGCCCCACCGCCGCGAACGGCCCGACCAACGGAAAGCCAAGCGCGAGGATGATCGTCTGGGCGGCAAATCCTCCCGAGATGAAGGTCAGAAACCAGCCGCCCAGCACATAGACCGAGGCGAAAAGCAGGCCGATTCCGGGTGCGCGGCGAAAATCGCTCCACCCGGTCGACAGGGCATGGGCCAGATCGCTTCGGTCAAGTATGGCGATATCCGGCCGCGCCGACGCCTCCATCGTCGTACTGTCCTGCATTGCGGTCTCCCCTCGCTTTGTCGCCAAGATCGGGTGACAGAATGCCGCACCCGGTCGGGAATGCACGCATTTTCCGACCGGCCGCAGCGATTTTATGCCGGATCGCACCGCAGGGTGCCCCGGATGAGGAAGAATCGACCGCGCTGCGCGAAAATTCAGCTTTCGGCCTGCGCCTCGCTGCGCGACTTGCCGGCCACATCCATCGCCAGCGTCGCCGCCATCAACCCGTCGAGATCGCCGTCGAGCACGCCCTGCGTGTCCGAGGTCTCGTAATTGGTGCGCAGGTCCTTCACCATCTGATAGGGTTGCAGGACGTAGGAGCGGATCTGGTTGCCCCAGCCGGCATCGCCCTTGGCCTCGTGCGCCTCGGTGATGGCGGCGTTCCGCCGGTCGAGTTCCATCTGGTAGAGGCGCGATTTCAGCGCCTTCATCGCGATATCGCGGTTCTGGTGCTGCGACTTCTCGGAGGAGGTCACCACAATTCCCGTCGGGATATGGGTGATCCGCACGGCAGAATCGGTGGTGTTGACATGCTGCCCGCCCGCCCCTGACGAACGGTAGGAATCGATGCGGATGTCCGACGGGTTCACCTCGATCTCGATATCGTCGTCCACCACCGGATAGACCCATACCGAACTGAACGAGGTGTGCCGCCGCGCCGAACTGTCATAGGGCGAGATCCGAACCAGCCGGTGCACGCCGCTTTCCGATTTCAGCCAGCCATAGGCGTTGTGGCCCGAAATCTTGTAGGTTGCCGACTTGATCCCCGCCTCCTCGCCGGCGCTTTCGGACTGCAATTCGACATTGTAGCCCTTTTTCTCGGCCCAGCGGACATACATCCGCGCCAGCATCGCCGCCCAGTCGCAGCTTTCGGTTCCGCCGGCGCCCGAGTTGATTTCAAGGAAGGTGTCGTTTCCGTCCGCCTCACCGTCCAGCAGTGCCTCGATCTCCTTTTTCGCCGCCCTTTCGGCCAACGTTCTGAGCGCCGCTTCGGCCTCGGCGACAACCTCGGCGTCGTCCTCTATCTCGCCCAGTTCGATCAGGTCGACATTGTCGTCCAGTTCACGCCGGATGCCATCGAAGGTCGCGATGGAGTCGACCAGCGCCTGCCGGTCGCGCATCAGCTTCTGCGCCTTGTCCGGATCGTCCCAGAGCGAAGGATCCTCGACCCGCGCGTTGAACTCTTCAAGGCGGTGCCCCGCGGTGTCGATATCCATCCGCTGGCCCAGCAGCTTCAGCGACTTACGGATCGATTCGACAATGTTCTGTGTCTCGGCGCGCATCGCAACCTCCTGTCAGAAAAGCCTCATAGCGCGCGCCATGCACAGGAGCAAGCGAACGCCCGTCAGCGCGCGGGCTCCGCCTAATAGAGCCCGCCCGAAGACAGCGAGCCAAAGCTTGCCTTGGGCGCGATGGTCACCGTCTTGCCCGACGAGGTGGTGACGGTGCGTTCGTCGCCCGACGCATCCTCGCCCCTGGCATAGAGCGGTACGTTGGCGCCCATCTCGAAACCGCCGTCGATGACCATGGCCACACCGAGGAACGGGTCCTCGCCGTCGCGGAAGTACTCGGCCACAACGTTGTCGCCCGACGCGTCGTCGCCCAGCCGGGCACCGCTGTAGCGGTCGATCCTGACGAAATGGCCACCCGGCGGCACGGCAAATTCGCCGCCGCCGTATTCGGCGATGGCTTCCCTCATGAACCGGGCAAAGACCGGCCCGCACAGCGCGCCGCCGGTTGCGCTGTTGCCCAGCGGTCGCGGCTGGTCATAGCCGATATAGCAACCGGCAGCGATATTCGAGGTGAATCCGACGAACCACGCATCCTTGGAATCGTTGGTGGTTCCCGTCTTGCCCGCCACCGGCACGCCGAGATTCGCCGCGCCGACCGTGCCGGCCGCCGTGCCGCGCTCGACCACGCCACGCATCATCGAGGTAAGCTGATAGGCCGTCACCGCGTCGATGGCGCGCTGCCTGTCCGACACGATGCGCGGCGAGACGCCCGGCGCCAGCGTGGCCAGATAACAGTCGACGCAAAGGCGATGATCGTGCTTGTAGACGGTACCACCCCAGCGATCCTGCACGCGGTCGACCAGGGTGGGTTCGACCCGCTGGCCACCGTTGGCGAACATCGAATAGGCCGAGACCATCTTGTAGAGCGTCGTCTCCTGCGCCCCGAGCGCATTGGGCAGATAGAGCCCCATACGGTCGTAGATGCCGAAATCCTCGGCATAGGAGGCGACGGTCTGCATGCCGATTTCCTGCGCCAGACGCACCGTCATCAGGTTCCGTGACCGTTCGATCCCGGTGCGCAGCGGGGTCGGGCCATAGAACTTGTCGGAGTAGTTCTTGGGCCGCCAGACACCCGAGGAATTGCGGATCTCGATCGGCGCGTCGACGACGATGGTCGCCGGCGTGTAGCCCGAATCGAGCGCCGCGGCATAGACGAACGGCTTGAAGGCCGAACCGGGCTGCCGGGTCGCCTGGGTGGCGCGGTTGAAGACCGAAGCCTGATAGGAAAAACCGCCCTGCATCGCCAGCACGCGCCCGGTGTTCACATCCATCGCCATGAAGGCGCCCTGAATGCGCGGCACCTGCCGAAGGGTCCAGCGGATGAAGCTGCCGTCGGCATCGTTGGTCATCCGGCGGACATGTACAATGTCACCAGAAGCGAAATTGGCGGCGAAATCGCCGCGCATCCATTTGATATCCTCGCGCGGGACGACAACGGGCTCATCCACCCCTTCGGCGCCCAGCGTCATCGACTGGTCGGCTATCTCCAGCACCACCGCCGGATGCCAGTAGCCGTTCAGGTGGATATCGCGGGCGATATCGCTTTCGGCCAGCGCGGCGCGCCATGCGCCCTCGTCCACGAGCGCCCCGGCAGGAACCTGCTTGCGGCTCTTGTGCCACACGCCCTGGGCGCGGTCGTAGTCCTCGAGCGCCTTTTGCAGCGATGCCGCCGCTTCCGCCTGAAGATCGTGATCGACGGTGGCGCGGATCGCCAGACCACCGCCGAAAAACTCGTCCTCGCCGAAATCGTCCGATAGCTGCCGCCGAATTTCGTCGGTGAAGTAATCCCGCGGCGGCAGCGATTGCCGGAATGACGGGTAATCGCCGTTCTGCACCGTGCGCAGCGGCTTGTCGCGTTCGGCCTCGTAGGCGGCACGATCAAGATAGCCGTTCTCGTACATCTCGCGCAGCACATAGTTGCGCCGGTCGAGCGATTTTTCCTTCTCGCGCACCGGGTGCAGGTGCGACGGCGCCTGCGGCAGGGCGGCAAGATAGGCGGCCTCGTTCGGCTCCAGTTCGCCGAGCGTCTTGTTGAAGTAGCTCTGCGCCGCCGCCGCAACGCCATAGGAATTGGCGCCGAGAAAAATCTCGTTGAGGTAAAGCTCGAGGATCTTGTCCTTGCTCAACGCCTGTTCGACCCGCGCGGCAAGGATGATTTCCTTCATCTTGCGCTCGACCGAACGGTCGGAAGACAGAAGGAAGTTCTTCATCACCTGCTGGGTGATGGTCGAGGCGCCGCGCAGCCGCCCGCCCTGCGCCGCATCGAGCGCCGCCTTGGCGATCCCCAGCGGATCGTACCCCTTGTGGGTATAGAAATGCTTGTCCTCGGCCGAAATGAACGCCTCTTTCACCAGATCGGGGATATCCTCGGCCGGCACGAACAGCCGCCGTTCGACGGCGAATTCGTCGATGATCTCTCCCTCTCCGGAATAGACCCGGCTGATCGTCTTGGGGGTGTAGCGCGCCAGTTCCTCGTGATCGGGCAACCCGCGGCTGTACATCCAGACAACGCCACCGGCCAGCAGCGCGACGAACAGAAGGCCGGTAACGATGAGGGTAAAGATGCCCCCGAAAAAGCGGAAGAACGCGCGAAGCATAAAGGTTCCTGTCGATGTTGAGCGGGTTATACGCAAGCCACCCCGAGTGGTCAAAAACAACCGGCCTGCCCGACGGCATGTTATCGCCGCCCCGCGCATCACGATTGCGTGGCCGAACCAATCCGTTCCGGTCGCGCCAGCCGGCTGCCCGACCCGCGAAGAATGGTGTCACCAATGCATCAACGGTGTGCGCGATCCTCTTCCGCCCAGGTCCGCAAGCCGGCGACGATGGCCGCCACGGCTTGCGATTGCCAGTCGGATTCCCGGGGACCTGCCTCTTTCCCGGCATCGGGCGGAAAGCCCAGTTCGATCAGGACGGACGGAACCTCGGCCACCATCGGCACGGAATAGGACAGATGCGCCCGCGCATGTCTGCTTGTGTCGATCCCCTCCTGCCGGAACCCTTCGGCCAGCGCCTCGGCCAGCGCGTCGCTGCGCGGCACGGTATCGGCGCGGGCAATCGACATCAGAAGCTCCGCGACGCCATCGCCCCCCCGGCCCTGGCCGGCTTCGCTCGGATCGACCGGCACACCGGGCGCGGCAAAACCGTCGCTTTCCGACAGGATGCACACTTCGTGACGCCCCCCGGCTTCATCCCCGGACGGATGGGAGCGCAGCGAAAGCAACACCACCGAACCGGTGCTGTGCAGGGAATCAAGTCGGCTGCGGAGCGAAACGTCGATGTCGTGATCGCCGGTGCTCATCACCTCGGTCCCGTCGATCCCGCCGAGCGCTTCGCGCAGCCTGCCGGCGAACCCGAACACCGGATCGGGATTCTGCGTATCGTCGTGCGCCGCATCCGTATCGGCCCCGGGGTCGATCACCACCCGCAACGGCCCTTCGGCCTGCGGCAGCGCGGCGGCGCCATCGGTGCCGGCCGGTGGATAGGAATGCGCCGCGCCGATGTTGGAGCGGGCGGAAAATACCGCTGGATCGACCTTGCGCAGTGCCAGTTCGATACGGGCGCTTCCATCATCCGCGCCGGTTCGCGTGTCAGCTGTGTCGATGGCAAAGGGACCGGTCAGGTCAATCACCAGCCGCGACCAGCCGGCCTGAATCGTTCCCCGCCGCACCGCGCCAACGGCCTCGGCAAAACCCAGATCGACGGTTTGCAGCGGCTCCATGTCCAGATCGCGGAAATCCAGCACCAGACGCGGCGGATCGTCCAGCGTTGCCACCCTGTAGGGCACCGGCTCGCTGAGGGTCAGGATCAGATCGAAACCATCGTCCCTGCCTTTGATCGCCGACCGTTCGGTATCCAGTATGGCGACGGCAAAGGGCTCTTCCGCCCGGGCTCCGCCCGTAAACGCGAGCATCAGGGCGGCCAGTGCCGCAAGACAGAGATTACGCAGCATCTGACCGACTCTGTTGGGCGTCCGGGCAACCATAACTCCATGGAACGGGGAATAAAATGGCGCGATCGTTACCCCCGGCCAAGAAAACGGGCAAGCCGGCCGAGCCCCTCGACGATATCGTCGGTCGCACGCGCGTAGGAGAAGCGCAACATCCGGTGGCCGCGATGCGGGTCGAAATCCAGCCCCGGCGTGACCGCAACACCGGCATGACGCAGGATTTCGGCCGCGAAAGCACGGCTGTCGCCGGTCAGATCGCCCACGTCGGCATAGATATAGAACGCTCCGTCCGGCGGCGCGATACGCGTGATCCCTGCTGCCGGAAGCCCTTCGAGCATCAGCCTGCGGTTTTTGGAATAAACGGCGACATTGGCCTGAAGCTCGGCATCGCAATCCATCGCCGCCAGCGCGGCAACCTGGCTGACATGCGGCGCGCAGATGAACAGGTTCTGGGCGAGGCGTTCATACCGGCGCACCGCGGCTTCGGGCACCACCATCCAGCCGATGCGCCAGCCGGTCATCGAAAAATACTTCGAGAACGAGTTGATGACACACACATCGTCGCTGATCTCGAGCGCGCTGACCGCGCGGCGCCCGTACTGGATACCGTGATAGATCTCGTCCGAGACGAAGGCCGCCCCGATGTCGGCCGCCCGGCCGATCAGCGCCGCCATCGCGTCACGGTCGAGCATCGTGCCCGAGGGGTTTGCCGGCGACGCGACGATCAGCCCGGCCAGATCGTCCGGAACTTCCGCCGGAACGGGCTGCAGACGGTTTTCCATCCGTGTCGGGATACCAACCGGTTGCAGGCTCAGCGCCCTGAGAATCTGGCGGTACGAGGGATATCCCGGCTCGCCCAGCCCCACCCTGTCACCGGCATCGAACAGTGCGGTGAAGGCCAGAATGAACGCCCCCGACGACCCGGGTGTGACAATCACCCGCTCGGGGTTGAGCTGCACGCCGTACCAGTCGGCGTAAAGTCCGGCGATCCTTTCGCGAAGCGCCGGCAACCCCAACGCCACGGTGTAGCCCAGCGGATCACCCGCCATGGCGCGGGCGAGCGCGGCGCGCGCGCCTGCCGGCGCCGGTGTGCCGGGCTGGCCAACCTCCATATGGACAATGTGCCGGCCGTCCGCTTCGGCCCGGCGCGCCGCCTCCATCACGTCCATCACGATAAAGGGATCGACCTCGCCGCGTCTTGATACCCGCATGGCGACCTCCGTAAAGTACCACCCGACGGCATATCCCAGCCGCGCCGGGCCAGGTCAATCCCGCCACGCGGCCGGCAATCCGCCGCACCCGCGCCCTTGATACCCTTCCCCGGCTTGAAGACGGCGGTGGGGCATGCGAAACGCCCCACGGGCCCCGGCCCGGTACAAACGAGAAGGAAACTCTCATGAAAGCCCTCCCCCTTGCCGGCCTTCTGGCCTTCGGGCTTGCGTTGCCCGCCGTCGCGCTCGATCTCGGCAAACTCAGCGATTCCGAGCGGCAGGCCTTTCGCGCCGAGGTGCGGGCCTATCTGATGGACAACCCCGAGGTGCTGATGGAGGCGATCCAGGTCCTGGAGCAGCGCCAGGCCGAAGGGCAGATCGCCGCCGATGTGGAACTGGTCAATGCCTATTCGGGTGACCTGTTCGAAAGCGGACACGACTGGATCGGCGGCAATCCGGATGGCGATGTGACCATCGTCGAATTCGTCGACTATCGCTGCGGTTACTGCCGCAAGGCCTTTCCCGAGCTTGAGAAACTGGTGGAAACGGACGGCAATATCCGGCTGATTCTCAAGGAGTTTCCGATTCTCGGCGAGCAGTCGCTCGAATCGTCCCGCTTTGCGCTTGCGGTGCGGGAAATTGCCGGCGACCGGGCCTACAAGGAGGCGCACGATGCGCTCATCGCCTTCCGCGGCGATGTGGACGAGGCGGGCGTGCAGACGCTGGCCGATCGGCTCGGTCTCGACGGCGAAGCGATTGTTGCGGCGATGGAATCGCCGGAAATCGACGCGATCATCGCCGAGAATCACGCACTGGGCCAGCGGATGCAGATTTCGGGCACCCCGACCTTCGTCGTCGGTGGCCAGCTTCTGCGCGGCTACCTGCCCTACGAGGACATGCAGCAGGTCGTGGATCAGGAACGCAGCGGCGGCTGAGGCGGAATCGGCCGAATCTCTGCTGCGGCAGCCGCTTTCGGTCTGGTCAATCTGGATTACCGCTCGAAAATCTGTGAAGCTCTCGGGACCTGCACGGCAGGATCAGGACGGGACAGGACCATGAGCGTCATTGGCACGGCGGTGATCGCGGACATTACCGGAAGCACCGCGCTGTACGAAGGTGTGGGTACGCAGCTTGCCTTTCGCAAGATTCAGGCCCTGTTGGCCCGCCTCAGGCACAACGCGGCCGAACATGGCGGAGAGTTCATTCATTCCCGCGGCGATGACATCCTCGCCTTCTTCGACGATCCGGAAGCGGCATTCGCCGCGGCCCGGAGCATGGTTTCGAACATGCCGGAGGACCTGCTCGCCGTTCATGCCGGGCTTTCCTGGGGCAGCATGCTGCGGGTTCCGGGCGATCTGCACGGCCGGCCCGTCAACAAGGCCGCCCGGCTCGCATCGCTTGCCAAACCGCACGAGGTGCTGGTCGCCACAAGCTGCTACGAGCACCTGGGCCCGGCGGCGCGCGAATTCCTGCGCAGTGTCGATACCCTGCAACTCAAGGGTGTCCCCAAGGGCAGCGCGGTCTATTCCTTCGTCGCCGAAGACCCGATGGAGCGGACGCAGCTCAGCTTTGTCCGGCGCACGAAAGCCCCCAGCGGCCTGAGCATAACGCTCTGGCACGAGGGGAAAAGCATCGAACTGACCGAGGCGCGCGACGTGACGGTCGGGCGATCCGACGACAATGATATCGTCGTCTCGGAGCCCTGGGTTTCCCGGGCACATGCGACCATTTCGGTTGCCAACGGACTGGTGGAGTTTCGCGACCACAGCACGGGCGGCAGCTTCCTGACGCTTTCCGACGGCTCAGAAACCGTTGTCCGGCGATCCTCCGCCACACTGGTGGGCAGCGGCGAGATATCGCTCGGCGCGCCACAGGGTCAGGCGGGGCCGGCGGTTCTGTCGTTCACGGTGGCGAAAGACGACCCGACGCACGAAGATTGCGATCTCTGAGCCGGGCCGCAACCGCCTGTTGACAAAATAACCGGGTTTATTCAGCGGCCTTGTCTGCCGCCTCGATCTCGGCTGCCCTGCGCTCGACCTGCTCGACGATATGGTCGATCATCTGCGCGTTCGACATCTTGTGGCTTTGCCTGCCGGCCAGATAGACCATGCCGCTGCCGGCCCCGCCGCCGGTAAAACCGACATCGGTCATCAGCGCCTCGCCCGGTCCGTTCACCACGCAACCGATGATCGACAGGCTCATCGGCGTGTGGATATGGGCCAGCCGCTCTTCGAGCGCCTCGACCGTCGCGATCACATCGAACCCCTGCCGTGCACAGGACGGACACGAGATGATGTTGACGCCACGATGGCGCAACCCCAGCGATTTCAGAATCTCGAAGCCGACCTTCACCTCCTCGACCGGATCGGCCGACAGGCTGACACGGAGCGTGTCGCCGATCCCCATCCAGAGCAGATTTCCCAACCCGATGGCAGATTTCACCGTGCCCGAGGTCAGCCCGCCCGCCTCGGTAATGCCGAGATGGATCGGCGCATCGGTCTGTTCGGCCAGTTGCTGATAGGCCGCCGCCGCCATGAACACGTCCGACGCCTTCACGCTGATCTTGAACTCGTGGAAATCATGGTCCTGAAGGATGCGGATATGGCCCAGGCCACTTTCGACCATCGCATCGGGGCACGGTTCGCCGTATTTTTCCAGAAGGTGCTTTTCGAGGCTTCCGGCATTGACCCCGATGCGGATCGAACAGCCGTGATCGCGGGCGGCGGCGATCACCTCGCGCACGCGGCCCGCATCGCCGATATTGCCCGGGTTGATCCGCAGGCAGGCCGCGCCCGATTCCGCCGCTTCGATGGCACGCCTATAGTGGAAATGAATGTCGGCGACGATCGGCACGGGGCTTTCGGCAACGATCTCCTTCAGCGCCCGTGCGCTTGCCTGATCGGGGGTCGAGATGCGCACGATATCGGCCCCCGCCTCGGCCGCCGCCTGCACCTGGGCCAGAGTCGCAGCCACGTCGGTTGTGATGGTGTTGGTCATTGTCTGGACCGAGATCGGCGCATCGCCGCCGATCCTGACCGGCCCGACCGAGATCTGACGGCTGGCGCGACGGTAGATGTTCCGCCAGGGACGCACGTGATTGATGGCCATCGCCAGACCTCCGGAGGTTCGATCCCGCATTATCTAGAGGCGGCGCCAGTCGGGGGCAAGTAACCCCGCGCAGCGGTTACTCCGCAGTCGGGTCGGCTGCGCCCGGGGTGGGTTCGGGGTAAAGCGCTGCCTGCGCCACCGCGACGGCCTTTTCCGCATCGCTTCCGGCCACCGGATCGGCCAGCGCGAACCGTTCGGTCAGCGCGGCGGAGCCAAGCGCGATCTTGTCGACCACCTGCCCGTTTCCGCCCGCCGGACCATAGGTCTGGCCGTTCACCGCGAAATAGACCGCCCCACCGGCACCGGTCCGCAGGGTCGGCGGTTCTTCGGTCTGCGGCACCACATAGGTATCGCCGGGATCGAGGATCTTTTCCAGCAGGACCGAACCGTCGGGCGCCTTTACCCGCACCCAGGCCGGGCGCACCGCGACCAGAACGACCTCGGGCACATCTTCGGTCACCCGCGGCGCGACGGCCCGGTCCGGCAGCGATGCGGCCGCATCGACAGCCGAAGCGATCGCAACCGGATCGACACCCGCAGCGGGCCCGAAGGGCAGGCCCGTCACCATCCTGTCGCCGCCCTGCCCGCCCGTGCCGGGCGCCGAATAACCGGCCAGCGTTCCGACAACGCCGGGGTCGAGCGCCGCGATAGGTCCGTCGCGTGCCTCCATCACCGGCACTTCAAGCGTCTGGGGACGGTAGAGACGGTCGAGCGATTCAGACGCCGAGGGGCCGATACCCGCAATTTCAAGCACGTCCTCCTCCGTCTCCGGGCGCTCGACGCCGGCCAGCGGATCGACGGTGGCAATCGTCGCCGGCGCGCGTTCGACCGGCGTAACCTGCACGCGCTGGATCTCCTGAAGAACTGACCAGCCACCATAGCCCACCGCGCCGATCAGCGCCAGCAGAACGAATGTCGAGCCGATCGCGCGCGGTTCGATCCGCGAAAAGGCGCTCGCCTCCCTCGGCGCGAAGGATACGCGCGGCGAAACGAAAGGGTCGGCACTCTCGGGTTTCCGGGGAGGCACCTTGCGAAAGACCGGCTTGTTGGATGTGGGGGGAGACGACAGTTTCGACGCGGTTGAGGCGGAAATGAAATCCGCCTCCCGGCAAAAGGTCTCGAACGCCCATTCCGGATCGAGCCCGAGATAGCGCGAATAGGACCGGACGTATCCGGCGACGAAACCGGGCGTTTCGAACGCCGCCGCATCCGCGTTTTCGATGGCCGCGATGAATGACGCCTTGATCCGCAACTCGCGCTGAACATCAAGCAACGACTTGCCCATCGTCGCGCGCTCGCCGCGCATGATGTCACCGAGCCGAAGTTCAAAATCATCAAACCCCTTGGGAGGGGTATATTCGGTTTCGGCCTCGGGCGGCTCGCGGCGCCCAATCATCTGCCCAATCCTCGACTGCGTCAGCTTCCTGTCCCCACAGAAAGGCGATTCGACGAACCGCTCTTGT
>NZ_JBKEAE010000158.1:0-9322 GCF_047971885.1 Tropicimonas sp.
CCGGATCATCGGCCCCGGCGGGCTGTGCCAGCACCCAATCGGCCAGCTCAGCGCCATAGCCCGCGGCATCGGCCACGCAGCGTTCGGGATCGACGGCCAGCGCCGGGGCGAGCCCGCGATAAAACGCCACCTGCCGGTTGGTCATCTGCGAGCAGGAGCCCGCCAGCACCACGCCGCGCCCGTCGCGCGGCCGGCCGGCCTCAGCCGCACTGGCCGGCGCGGCGCCCTGCCGGGCGCGGGCAATCCCCGCCGCCAGCCCCGAGCCGCCGGTGACCAGCGCCATGTCCGACACCGCCTGACCGAGCACATCGATCTGCGCATCGGTGATCGCATCGAGCACCATGTAGCGCAGCCCCTTGATGCGCGCATCCTCAAGCGCGGCCCGCACCGCGTCCGGCCCTGCCTCGACGGTGGCGAGCGGTACGAGGCCGCATTTGCCGCGCGCCTGGCCCTCCATCAGGCGCATGAGGTTGCTGTCGCGCATCGGCGTGATCGGGTGATCGCGCATACCCGATTCCTCCAGCAATACGCCGTCGACAAAGAGATAGCCGTTGTAAACCGTGCGCCCGTTCACCGGCAGAGACGGGCAGATCACCGTCAGATCCGCCCCGAGCGCCTCCATCAGCGCATCCGCCACCGGGCCGATATTTCCGGCGGAGTTTGAATCGAAGGTCGAGCAGTATTTCTGAAAGATCTGCCCGCAACCCTGCGCCCGCAACCAGCCCAGCGCGGCCAGACTGTCCGCCACCGCCTCCCCCGCAGGGTTGGAGCGTGACTTGAGCGAGATCACCACCGCATCGCCCGGCACATCCACCCCCACCCCGGGCACGCCGATCATCTGCGTGGTGGCAAGTCCGCCCGCGACGAGGAAGCCCGCAATATCAGTGGCCCCGGTGAAATCGTCAGCAATAACGCCGATCTTCATGTTCGTTCCTCCATTTCCGGCCAGGCATCCCCGGGGCACACCGTTTTCGCAAGGTGACCACTCGGCCCGCAGTGAACCGCATCGCAGGTGACAGGCGCATTTCCCAAAAATGATCATCTTATTCAGGGTAGATCAACATGATTTCACAAAATATAACGAATATATATTCAATATTCACATCTACTGATCGGAATCGAACCACCAGCTGCCAGGTGTGCAAACAGAATCGGGCCGATACGATCCGGGATTATCAGATAGTTCCCGGCGATTCCGGGAGTCCCTTCCGGCGCTTTTTCAGGGAGGCTCCGACGAGGGCGGCAACCGGCACATGTCGGCGGCCGGACAAACGGGCCTCGGGTGCTGGTTGCGAAACAGCATCCTGACGCTTGCGCAATCTGCGAGAATCGCGCCCGATGGTTGCGGATTCGCTTTCCGGATGGCATCCCCATCCGGGTTTCGCGCCGGAGTTCCTGTGGTCTCATCTGCCATGCCAAAACCGACTTTTGCCGACATAGCCAGAAAAGCAGGGGTCGGAACCGCGACGGTGGAGCGTGTTCTCAATGGCAGGGGCGGGGTGCGCCCCGAGACTGCCGAAAGGGTGATCGCAGCGGTTCGCGTGCTCAACTATCCCCGTCCGTTGCCTGACGTACATCGGGGAATCCTGCGCATCGACATCCTGCTGGGGCGGCCCGGAAACACGTTCTTTCGGCGTCTTTCCGGTTCTTTCGAGCGAATCTCCGCGACGCTCGATCCTGCGGTGAGGGTTCACCGCACCTTCCTCGACGAACAGGATCCCGGTGCGATCGTCCGGCGGATCCTGTCCCCCGGGATCCGGCGCGCCGGGCTGATCCTCGCCGTGCCCGATCATCCGGAGATCCAGCTCGCCGTCGAACAGACCGTCAGCACCGGCATCCCGGTGGTGCATGTGGTCACCCGCGCGGCACAGGCGATAGGGGATCTGATCAGCATCGACAATTACGCCGCCGGACGCACCGCGGCTCTCTTCCTGTCGCGCATGCAGCCCCGGAACGGGAGCGTGGTCGTGCTCGGACATCCGGTCTATCAGGTGCAACGGGCCCGGCTGCGGGGATTTTCCGATTTCCTCGATCGGTATCCGCGCACCGGATTGTCCTTCCGATGGGTCGGCTTTGCCCGTGACGAGCCCGCACGCAGCGCCGATCTGATCGCCGATGCGCTGAAAACCTGGCCCGATCTTGTTGGGTTATACAACGTTGGCGCGGGGAATGCGGCGATTGGCGACGAAATCCGGCGCAGCGGACGGGCGGGCGAGATATTCTTCGTCGGCCACGAACTCACCGATTCCAGCACCAGGGCGCTGCGCGATGGTATCATGTCGGTGGTACTCGATCAGGCGCCCGAAGCGCAGGCGCGACGGGCCATTGACCTGATGATGAGCAAGATCGGGATGCTCGACGAGGCGGTGGACACCACGCCGATCCGTTTCGTGACCGTGACGGCCGAGAGTCTCTGATCAGATTTGATCAAGCGAATCGTCGCCTGCCTGCGGTGCCGCGCGTAGTGTCTGGTCAGTGGCGTGTCAGTTCGCTCGAATATCGGTCGGGGATTTCGGATCCCGCAGGAAAGACCTCATCGATCTGGCTGTGCCCCGGCATATGAGATCGGGTGACGCCGGCACCCGCCAGAGGAGGACCCAACATGAGAACCGTTCTGTTCTCGGGCAGCGTCATCGCGCTGCTCGCCGGAGGGCTGCATGCCGAAACCGTTGGCGTTTCGATGCAGAGCTTCAACGACAACTTCCAGACCCTGCTGCGGCACGGCATCATCGACAGGGCCGAAGAACTCGGCCTCGAGATCCAGGTCGAGGATTCCGACCGCGATGTCGGCAAACAGCTCAATCAGGTGAGCAACTTTCTGGCTTCCGGGGTTGACGGGATCATCGTGACGCTCGCCGATACCTCGGCCGCGCCCGGGATCACGCAGGCGGCCGAGACGGCGGGAACGCCGCTGGTCTATGTCAACATGACGCCGGTCAACGTCGACAATCTGCCTGACGACGAGGTTTATGTCGGCTCCGACGAACTCGAAGCCGGGCGGCTGGGCGCCGAAGAGGCCTGCCGGATCCTGCGTGAACAGGGCAGGACCGAGGCCGGCGCCTATATCCTGATGGGGGATCTCGCGCATGACGGCGCCACCAAGCGGACACAGGCGGTGCGCGACGTACTGGGTACGGATGAATGCAGTTTCATCACTATCGTCGATGCGCAATCGGCGCTCTGGCTGCGGACAACCGCGCTCGACGTGATGACCAACTGGCTGACGACCGGGGCATCCTTTGATGTCGTCTTCGCCAACAACGACGAGATGGCGATCGGTGCGATTCAGGCGATGCGATCGGCAGGCATCGACAAGGACGAGGTGATCGTCGTCGGGGTGGATGCGACGCAGGACGGTCTGGCGGCCATGGCGGCGGGCGAACTCGACGTTACCGCATTCCAGAACGTCCATGGTCAGGCGACGGGCGCGGTCGATGCGCTGGTGGCGCTGACCAAGGGAGAGGATATCGCCCGGATCACCCACATCCCCTTCGAACTGGTGATACCGGAAAACATGGATGCCTATTCGGGCAAGAACTGAGAACCGTGCCGGGGCGGGCGGGAACATTCCCGGAATGGCCCGCCCGGTGACCATACGGTGGCGCGTTGCCCGGGGGGGCCACCGCGATACCGTTCCTATATCCGCAGGAGAACGAGATGTCTGAAGCCAATGCGCTTTCGGGCGCGAAGGGAAAAATACGCCTCGGTGTGAGCCCGCTTTCGTGGGTCAACGAGGTGCTGGAGGATCTGGGGCGTGACACCACGGCCGAGACCGTTCTGACCGAAGCCCGCGCCGCCGGCTTCGAGGGGGTCGAGATGAGCCGTGCCTTTCCGTCCGACCCGGACGCGCTGGCGGTGTTGCTGGCGGCGCACGGGCTGAGTTTCGTCTCGGGCTGGTACAACGGCTTTCTGGCCGAACGCGGCGTCGACAAAGAACTGAGCGAAGTGCGCTCCCATGCCAGGCTCCTCAGGGATTGCGGCGCCAGGATCATGGTTTACGGCGAATGCGGCCACATGGCCGGGAACGCACTCGACATACCGCTGGCCGACCGTCTTGTGCTCGCCCCCGGCGACTTCGCGGCCCATGGCGAAAGGCTGACCCGGTTCGCCGAGGCCCTGCGGGCGGAATACGGGCTGACCCTCGTCTACCACCACCATCTGATGATGGTGGCGGAGAAGCTCGACGAGGTACGCGCGGTGATGGACAACACCGGCGAAGCGGTCGGTCTGCTGCTCGACACCGGCCATGCCCTGGCCGGCGGCTTCGATTATTCGGTGCTGATCGAGGAATATGCCGCCCGCATCGGACACATCCACCTCAAGGACGTGCGTAGCGATGTGATGGCGCGGGTCCGGTCCGAGGCGATCAGCTTCAACGACGGGGTTCGTGCCGGCATGTTCACCATTCCGGGAGACGGGTCGGTCGATTTCGCGCCGCTTGCGCGGTTCCTTGCCACCGGGGCCTATTCCGGCTGGCTGGTGGTGGAAGCCGAACAGGACCCGGCGAAAGCCCCGCCTGCGGAAACCGTCGCGCGCGCCCATCGTTATGTGAGCGAACATATTTTGCACCCCGTCCACGCCTGAGGCATTTGCCGGAGAAACCGACATGACAGGAAAGACACTCAATATCGGGCTGATCGGCTCGGGCTTCATGGGCCAGGCCCATGCCGATGCCTGGCGCCGGGCGGGCATGCTCTATCGCGGCCTGCCGCTGGTGCCGGTGCTGCACACGCTGGCCGATGCGACGCAGGATCTGGCCGAGGCCAACGCGGCGCGGTTCGGATTTGCCCATGCCACGGGCGATTGGCGCGCGATGGTAACGGACCCGGAAATCGACGTGGTCGATATCACCACCCCGAACGCCATGCATTTCGAGATGGCAATGGCCGCGATCGAGGCCGGAAAGCACGTCTATTGCGAAAAACCGCTGACGGTGAAGCTTGAGGACGCGCGGAAGATGACCGAGGCCGCAGAGGCCCGTGGCGTCAAGACCTTCGTTGCCTTCAACAACATCAAGACGCCGGCGGCGCTTCTGGCCAGACAACTGATCGAACGGGGCGACATCGGCACACCCACCCGCTTTCGCGGCTGGTTCGATCAGGGCTTCTTCAACGACCCGGAGATGCCGTGGAGCTGGCGCTGCTCGCGGACGGAGGCGGGCACCGGCTCGCTCGGCGATCTCGGCTCCCATGTGATCAGCGTGGCGCAATTCCTGATGGGCGGGGTCGAAAGCGTCTTCGGGCAGGCGCAGACCTTCGTCGCCACGCGCCCCGCACCGGGTGGCGGCTCGGGCTACGCGGCCAGCGCCGACCGGAGCGCGCAGCGGCTCGCGGTGGAGAACGAGGACCAGTTTCAGGCGCTGGTGCGCTTCACCAGCGGCGCCGGCGGCACGATTGAATCGTCCCGCATCGCCGCTGGAAAGATCTTCGGCATCTGCTGGGAGGTTTCCGGCACGGAAGGCACCATCGTCATGGACGGGGAGCGGTTCAACGAGTTGAAGATCGCCCGCTATTCGGATCCCAAGCCGGATCGGGGCTTCAAGACCATCTATGCCGGAAGCCAGGTCGAGCAATTCGGCGGCTTCTTCGGGTTTGACTTCGCGGGTGGGGGGCTGGGCTATTTCGACGTCAAGGTGATCGAGGTCTATGACCTGATCCGTGGCATCGCCGGAGAGGCAGAGTGCTTCCCGGATTTCCGCTTCGGCTACGAGACCGAACGGGTGATCGACGCCATGGACCGCTCGGCAACCGAAGACCGCCGTGTCTTCATCGGGGAGGAATGACGATGACCGGCATTGCAATCATGGGCGCGGGCCGCATGGCAAAGGTCCACGCCGCCTCCATCGCCGAGGCGGGCGCGCGAGTGGCCGCGATCTTCGATCCGGTGGAAGCGGCCTCGCGGGCACTGGCCGAGGCGACCGGCGGCAAGGTGGCCGCGAGCCCCACCGACGCGATGAATGACACAGAGGTTGAGGCGATCATGATCGCCACCTCGTCGGACACCCATGTGGAGCTGCTTTACGAGGCGGTGAAGACCGGCAAGCCGGTGCTGTGCGAAAAGCCGCTGGCATCGAGCTATGCGGCGAGCAGGGATTTCATTGCCACCGTGGGCGAGGCTGCGGCGCGCAAGGTGTTCCTCGGTTTCAACCGCCGTTTCGACCGCGGCCATGCATCCGTGCGCGAGGGGGTTTATGCGGGCCGCATCGGGCGGCTGGAGCAACTGACCATCACCAGCCGCGATCCCTTCCCGCCGCCGCTCGAATATATACCGCGTTCGGGTGGCCTCTTCCGGGACATGATGATCCACGATTTCGACATGGCGCGCTCGATCGTGGGCCAGGACATGGTCAGCGTCACCGCGCACGGCTCTTCCATCGTCGATCCCGAAATCGGCAGGCTGGGCGATGTGGACACCGCCAGCGTGACCATGCTCGCCGAGGACGGCGCCATCGTCACCATCCTCAACTCCCGCCGCTGCGCCTTCGGGTTCGACCAGCGGATCGAAGCCTTCGGCGCCACGGGGATGCTGATGTCGGACAACCCGCGCCAGTCGGGCTTCCGCAGCTTCAGCAAGGAGGCGCCTGGCACCGACGCGCCGATCCTCGAGTTTTTCATGGAGCGCTACGGGCCGAGCTACACCGCCGAGATTCGCCTGTTCCTCGATTGCGCGCGCATTGGCCTGGACATGCCGGTCAATGCGCTCGACGGGTTGATGGCCGCGTACCTTGCCGAAGCCGCGACCGCCTCTCTCAAGACGGGCAAAACCATCCATCTGACCGGTCCTGACCAGGAGTTCGAAAATGTCTGACATGATGACCCGCCACGCCGAAACTGCTGCGGTGATCACTGGCGGCGGCCAGGGCGTAGGCCTCGCCATCGCCCGCCAGATGGTTACCGAGGGCTGCCGGCGCGTCGCGCTTGCCGGGCGCGATGGCGCGAAGCTCGAAAGCGCTGCGGCGGAACTGCGCGCCGAGGGCTGCACCGTCCTGCCCATTGCCATGGACCTGACCGACCCGGACGCCTGCCTTGGACTGATCGAAACGGCGGTGCGCGAGTTCGGCACGATCAACGCGCTCGCCAATGCCGCCGCCCTCGGCGCCCGCGACAGCATCACCGACTGCACGGTGGAGCAGTGGAACGCAATGTTCTTCACCAATGTTCGCGCGCCCTTCTTCCTGATGCAGGGCTTCGTGCGGCATCGCCTGAGCGACGGCGGCGGAGGCGCCATCGTCAACATCGGCTCCAACTGCGCCCATTGCGGCCAGTCGTACCTCGCGTCCTACTCGGCCTCGAAGGGGGCACTGGTCACGCTCACCCGTAACGTCGCCAACGCGCAGAAGTTTAACCGCATCCGCTGCAACGCCATCCTGCCCGGCTGGATGGACACACCCGGCGAGAACATCACCCAGCGCAGGTACCACGGCGCGACAGACGGCTGGCTGGAGCGGGCGGAGGCGGCGCAGCCGATGAAACAACTGGCAAAACCTCGCCAGCTTGCCTTCCTTGCCAGCTACATGCTGAGCCGCGATGCCGGCGTCATGACCGGTGCCATCGTCGACTACGATCAGCAGATCCCGGGCTCCTATCCCGAGTAGGGCTCGGAACATCGCGCCGCCCGGTATAGCCAGCCAACGCCTTCTGCCGTTCCTGGTTGCTTCTCGAAAACCCGCCCGAGGTTCTTGTAGCCCAGGCTATCGACGGTGATGTTGCCGCACGCGCAAGACGCCATGCCCTTGGTCGCCCCTTTTGGCGCTTTGGCGGCATAATGCCAGCTTTCCGCAATGGTGCCGCAGAGCGTGCATTTCACGCGGAATGGCTTGGTTTTGCCGTGATGCGTCGAGCGGCGCTCAGGGTTGCAGGTCATTTGCGCATCAAATCGGGGTATTCTTTCGGGTCAAAAGGGTGCTTGCCGTCCTTGTCGGCGCGCCATGGGTCGCCAAACTGTTTTTCATAAGGCGCGTCATCTGCGGTCAGGTCGATCTGGTTCAGGGCGCGGCGTGCCCGGCGGTGTTCGCTGGTTTTGAAGGACTTGTCGCTTGGGGCTTTTGTCACGCCAATGATCGGGATTTTGCGGTGAGAACGGGACATATGGATTACCTCGCGTTCGCCCTTGGCTCAGCATCCTGCCAGTGCCTGTTGGGCGGCAGGCTGCGGGCACGGGCGAAGGCTTCGCGGGCGTTGACAGGGGCGTAGTCCCAGAGATCGACGCCGACATTCACCGCATTGGACGTGCCGCGCCAGTTGCCGTGGACATGCCCGAAGAAATGCAGCGCGCCTTTACGAAATCCTCGGCTGCCTTGTTATATGCATCGCATTTCTTCACAAGGCCGATCAATTCCTGAAAGCGGGTCTCTTCAGCGTCGGATCGGTCGCGCTTTGCCAATGCGAAAAGTTCCTGACGCTGCTCCCTGCACGCCGGTGTGTCATACCAAGCCATAGGGGCCTCCTCATTCCTTACGGTGCCAAAGCACTTCTGAGACATCGAATTTATGTGCCCTGAACAGGAAGAAGCCTCAGATCAAAACGACAGGGGACCCCCACCACCAGACACCCTTGCCGTCTATGAACCTCAGCCCGAGACCGATGATCAGAGCGAATGCGCCGATCTTTTATATTTTCAGGCGCTTGGCCCATTCGGGTGTCGTGTCCTTGGTTGCCTGACAACTGGGGCAAACATCTGCCCGCGCGTCCATCTCTGTGTAGCAGAATGGGCAGGTTTGGGTTTCTGTTGCGGCGTCGGTCATAGCGTCACAGGTCCATGTCGGCGGGCGCAACCGGCGCGTCGGTGGTCAAGGCTTCGAGAATCTGACGGTCCACCTCAGCCACATGCTGGCGGATCAGGTCGAAGTCGGTTAGCGAAAAGCTGATGGTCGAGAGTTTCGCGCCGCCGTTGAAGCCAACTGTGAAAAGTGCCGTGCAACCGGGCATGATCGGCGTTTCGCGGTGCTGGCGGAGACGGTACTCGGCATCGGCACTGAAGCCGGTCGTGCGGGGCCGGTACTGGATTGTCTTGCGCGATCCAAACTGGCTGACGGTGGTAATCTCATGCAGCGGCTGGCCGTCGAGATCGGGTACGGGCATGGCCGGGTGATCGATCTTCGGACCAAGCATATCGAAGCTGACCTGAACCGGTTCACGGGACACGCACGGAACAACCACCTGAAAGTATGGCGGGGCTTTGGGAAGTGGCTCGCTGAGACATACAAGATCGCTGATCCGACCGCAGACGCCAAGAAAGCACCCGTCGCGCAGCCAGATGGCCATCCCCCGTGGTCAGAAGACGAGATCGAGGCTTTCCGTGCACACTGGCCGATCGACACGCC
>NZ_JBKEAE010000036.1:0-8394 GCF_047971885.1 Tropicimonas sp.
GCAGAAGATGGACGCCCTGTCGTCGATGGCCAATATCGCCGGCTACCGCGCGGTGATCGAGGCGGGCAACAATTTCGGCCGCTTCTTCACCGGGCAGGTGACGGCCGCCGGCAAGGTGCCGCCCGCCAAGGTGCTGGTGATCGGTGCCGGTGTCGCGGGACTGGCCGCCATCGGCACCTCGACCTCGCTCGGGGCCATCACCTATGCTTTCGACGTGCGCCCCGAAGTGGCCGAGCAGATCGAGAGCATGGGGGCCGAGTTCGTCTTTCTCGATTTCGAGGAAACCGGACAGGACGGTGCCGCAACCGGTGGCTATGCCGCGCCTTCGAGCCCCGAATTCCGCGAGAAGCAGCTTGAGAAATTCCGCGAACTCGCGCCCGAGGTCGATATCGTCATCACTACTGCGCTGATCCCGAACCGACCGGCGCCGGTGCTGTGGACCAGGGACATGGTCGAGGCGATGAAACCTGGTTCGGTGATCGTCGATCTGGCCGCAGAGCGCGGCGGCAACTGCGAGCTTACGGTTCCCGACGAGAAGATCGTCACCGACAATGGCGTGACCATCATCGGCTACACCGATTTTCCCAGCCGGATGGCGGCGCAAAGCTCGACGCTTTATGCCAACAACATCCGCCACATGCTGACCGACCTGACGCCCGAAAAGGACGGCCTGGCCGTTGTCGACATGGAAGACGACGTGATCCGCGGCGCGACCATCACCCGTGAGGGCGAAATCACCTTCCCGCCGCCACCGCCAAAGATACAGGCGATCGCGACGCAGAAGCCCAAGGAAAAGCCCAGGGAACTGACGCCCGAGGAACGGCGCGCCCAGGAGGCGGCGGCCTTCCGCAAACAGTCGCGCCAGCAGATCATGCTGCTGACCGTCGGCGGCCTGCTGATGCTGCTGGTCGGTGCCTATGCCCCGGCCAGCTTCATGCAGCATTTCATCGTCTTCGTGCTGGCCGTCTTTGTCGGCTTCCAGGTGATCTGGAACGTCAGCCACGCGCTGCACACGCCGCTGATGGCGGTGACCAACGCGATCTCCTCGATCATCATCCTCGGTGCGCTGATGCAGATCGGGTCGGGGTCGTTTCTGGTGATCCTGCTGGCGGCGTTGTCGGTCTTCATGGCTGCGATCAACATCTTCGGCGGCTTCCTGGTCACCCGGCGCATGCTCGCCATGTTCCAGAAATCCTGAGGAGGGCGAGACAATGGAAATGGGCTTCACTACCGCCGCCTATATCGTCGCGGCCGTTCTCTTCATCCTGTCGCTGGGCGGGCTCTCGGGGCAGGAGAGCGCCAAGCGCGCCGTCTGGTACGGCATGGTCGGCATGGCGCTGGCAGTCTTTGCCACGCTGATCGGGCCGGGCGCGGGCAACTGGGGGCTGTCGCTGGTGCTGATCGTCGCCGGTGGCGCCATCGGAACCTATGTCGCGCAGCGCGTGCAGATGACCGAGATGCCGCAGCTTGTGGCGGCGATGCACTCGCTGGTCGGCCTTGCCGCCGTCTTCGTCGGCTTCAACGCGCATTTCGAGTTCGGGCGCGTGATGGCGATGGACGAGACGGCGCGTGCGGCGCTCGACGGTTTCGCCGCCGTTCTGGCGCACAAGAGCGGTGCCGAGCAGTCGATCCTGCGGGTCGAACTGTTCCTCGGCATCTTCATCGGCGCGATCACCTTCACCGGATCGGTCGTCGCCTTCGGCAAGCTTGCCGGCCGGATCGACGGCAAGCCGAAACAACTGCCCGGCGGGCATATGCTGAACGCGGCGGCGGCTGTTCTGTCGATCCTCTGCCTGTTCTGGTATTTCGGCACCGGCGGGTTCTTTCCGCTCTTCCTGATGACGCTGCTGGCCCTGTTCATCGGCTGGCATCTGATCATGGGGATCGGCGGGGCGGACATGCCGGTTGTCGTCTCGATGCTCAACAGCTACTCGGGCTGGGCTGCGGCGGCCATCGGATTCACGCTGGGCAACGATCTGCTGATCGTCACCGGTGCGCTGGTCGGCTCGTCGGGTGCGATCCTGTCCTACATCATGTGCAAGGCGATGAACCGCAAGTTCATCAACGTCATCTTGGGTGGCTTCGGCGGTACCGGCGAGGCGGCGGCCGAGGTCGAGGGCGAGCAGATCGCCATCGACACCGACGGCGTTGCCAGCCTGCTGGACGATGCCGACAGCGTCATCATCGTGCCGGGCTACGGCCTTGCGGTGGCGCAGGCGCAGCAATCGGTCAGCGAACTGGTCAGGCGGCTGCGCGCCAGAGGCAAGGAGGTGCGCTTCGGCATCCACCCCGTCGCCGGGCGTCTGCCGGGGCACATGAACGTGCTGCTGGCCGAGGCCAAGGTGCCCTATGACATCGTGCTCGAGATGGACGAGATCAACGACGACTTCCCGCAGACGGATGTCGCCATCGTCATCGGCTCGAACGACATCGTGAACCCGGCCGCACAGGAGGACCCCAACAGCCCGATCGCCGGCATGCCGGTGCTCGAGGTCTGGAAGGCCAAGACGGTGATCGTCTCGAAGCGCGGTCAGGGAACCGGCTATTCCGGCATCCAGAACCCGCTGTTCTTCAAGGAAAATACCCGCATGTTCTTCGGCGACGCCAAGAAATCGCTCGACGATCTGCTGACGCGTATCGACTGACGCGCCGGTGTGACTGACCGGTGTGACTGAAATGACCCGCCCGGCGCGTTCGGGCGGGTTTTTCGTTTTTTTGATGCCTCCGGCCGAAATTGCCTCTTGATCCGAATCCGGTTTGACCGCAAATGCGCATTCAAGACGCCAACGCACGCGCCTCTGGCCGAAGCATCACGCTCTCCGTGTTTACGTAGCGACGGTAACGTCTCCCTTGGAACTCGACTGCCCTCCCTTCGGGCCCCGATCTATTGGAGATGACCGATGACGATGCTGTTCGGCGAGGCCGTTGCCTCGCGCGCCGTTCCCGTCCCTTCACGGCTTGATGCCTTTCTGTCGGTGACCGAGTTCGACCGCCCGACGCTGGTGATCGACACCGATATCGTCGCCGAGCGTTACGCGGCGCTGAAACGCGGGCTGGGACGGGCCGATCTTCACTATGCGGTCAAGGCCAACCCGGCGCGCGAGGTTATTGCGCGTCTGATCGGGCTCGGCTCGCATTTCGATGCCGCCTCGCGCGGCGAGATCGAGCTTTGCCTGTCGCTTGGCGCCCGGCCCGAGACGATTTCCTTCGGCAACACGATCAAGCGGGCCTCGGATATTGCCTTCGCCCATCGTGCGGGGATCACGCTCTTTGCCGCCGACGCCGACGTCGAGCTTGACAAGATCGCCGCCAACGCTCCGGGCGCGCGGGTCTATATCCGCCTGATCGTCGAGACCAGCCAGGCGGACTGGCCGCTTTCGCGCAAGTTCGGCTGCGATCGCGACATGGCGCTGAACCTGCTGAACCGTGCCAGGGCGCTGGGGCTCGACCCGGTGGGCTTCTCGTTTCACGTCGGTTCGCAGACCCGCCAATCGGCCATGTGGGCGGCGACGCTCGACGAGATGGCGCGCATCTGGCACGCGGCGCGCGCCGCCGGTCACGATCTTTCGCTACTCAACATCGGAGGCGGGTTCCCGGCCTTCTACGGCGAACCGATCGAAGCGCCCGAGGCCTATGCGGCCGGCGTGATGCGGCTGGTTCGCGCCCGTTTCGGCGATGTGGCGCGCATCATGGCCGAGCCGGGCCGCGGGCTCGTGGCCGAGTCGGGGGTGATCGTCTGCGAGGTTCTTCTGGTCGCTCACAAGTCCGCCCGCGACGCGCATCGCTGGGTGTTTCTCGATATCGGCCGCTTCTCGGGTCTTGCCGAGACCGAGGGCGAGGCGATCCGCTACCAGTTCGAAACCCCGCATGACGGCCTGCCGGCGGGGCCGTGCATCCTCGCCGGCCCGTCCTGCGACAGTGCGGATGTGCTCTATGAGAAGCGCCCGATGGCGCTGCCGCTGGCGCTGAGTGCCGGCGACCGGGTTCTGATCCGCAACACCGGTGCCTACACGTCGAGCTATTCGTCCATCGGTTTCAACGGCTTCCCGCCGCTCGACGTCGTGGCGATCTGATCCGGGCGGGCGGGTTCCCGCCCCCGCGACGGCGTGCTGTCGCGCTTGCGCGGTGTCGGGCCCGGCGCCGCTGCGCGGCGCTGCCCTGCGGCAAACCGTTCGCCACCAGAAGGAAAGCGCGCGCGCCAGCGCGCGCCCGGCCCCAATGATCCGGGATGCCATGCATCGAGGATCGGGGGGAGCCCCGCCCGTTTGAACGGGCGCGTCGGTGGTGATGGTCAGAACCGTACGGCCACCCCCGGCAGGTTCAGGGTCGCGATCAGGTCACGCAGCTCCTGACGGGCGGCGATATTTGACAGGCTGAGGCGATCCTGCCCCAGATCCTTGAGGTCGAGCAGGGTCAGCCCGCGCGGGAACAGTTCGCGAAAGATCACCCTTTCGCTGAAGCCGTTGGCGACGCGGAAGCCGATCCGTTTGCTGAGTTTTTGCAGGGCATTTCCCACCTTGCGCTTGTTGTGCATCTGCTGCGAGCCGAGCCGGTTGCGGGTGACGATCCAGTCGATCGGCGGCAGCCCCGCCTCGGCCCGTGTCTGTCGCGCCGTCCAGACCATTTCGGCGTAGACCGAGGGGCCAAGGATCGCCCCGTCACCGGGCCGGGTGCGGGCCAGCAGGTCGAAGTCGACGAAACTGTCGTTGAGCGGCGTTATCAGGGTGTCGGCCATGGAATGCGCCATCTGGCTCAGCCGGGTGTGCGAGCCGGGGCAGTCGATCAGGATGAAATCCATCGCGCGGTCCAGCGTTTCGACGGCACGCGAAAGCCGCTCGTCCTGGATGTTGCGGCCCTCGGGCAGATCGTCGGGTGCAACCTCGGGCAGGGAGTGGAAGACCGGGCCTGCCAGTTCGACCTTTCTGGCGGCGCAATAGGCGTTGCGGTTCTCGATATATCGCCCGAGGCTCTGCTGGCGCAGGTCGAGATCGAGCGTTCCGACCCGGTGCCCCATGCGGGCGAGCGCGGTCGCCACATGCATCGAAGTGGTGGATTTACCTGATCCGCCCTTCTCGTTTCCGACGACGATGATATGCGCCATCCGTGCTCGGCCCTCCGTCGCCGCACATGCCATGAGGCGGGTATTACGCCACATCTCGTGGCGCGATTCGGCGATACCGCAACTGGATGCGGTGCCGGTTGGCAGGAAGTAAATCGCCGGACGATCGAGGGGAAGTGCAAATTGCGCAGGATGTGCCGGTTACAAGGCCAGCCGCCAGAGCAGTTCGCCGAGGGTCAGAACGGTGAAGACCGGCAGGGAAACGCCACAGGCGAGCCAGAGCGCGCCGCGAAAGGTCGGCCGGGCAGGTGGGGCGGTGATTCCGAGTACGGGGCAGGTGTTCTTGCGCATGCCGCCATTAACCAGGCCTTAGGTTCAGGCGCGGTTAATACCGGCATGGACTGGGCCATGACCGATCGTCACAGGCTGCCCCGGGGGGTAGCGGCACCGATGCAGCAGCATGCGACCTACGGTGCGGCCTGCGCGGCGCTCGGCTCTTCCGCGCAGGCTTATCGGCTGACGGACGTGCGTGGACGAATCATCGGTGCGGCGCAGATCCTCGTCCGCCGCTGGCAGTTGGTCGGAGCGGGCGCGCTGCTTTCGCGCGGGCCGGTCTGGGCACCGGATCTTTCCGATGCGCATCGCAGGGCGGCGCTGATGTCGCTGCTCGGCCTGTTGCGGAGCCGGTTTTGCATGTTGGCGGTCACCCCCGACCGGTACGGCGCAAGCGACCCGCTGGACGAGAGCGGCTGGCTGGAGACGATGACGCCGTGCAGCTTCGCCCGCCTCGATCTGGGCCCGCCGCCCGAGGATATGAGGGCGCGCATGGGCGGCAAATGGCGCAACCGTCTGGTCCGGGCCGAGGCCGGGGGGATACGGGTGCGTCATTGTGCGATGCCCGCAACCGCCGATCACTGGCTTTTCCACCGGGAGGCGGCGCAGGCGCGGGCGCGGCGCTACCGGCGGTTGCCGCCCGCCTTTGCGGTTGCATGGTGCGGGGCGGGCGGTATGGCGGCCAGCCGTCTCTTTACCGCCGAGCAAGGCGGGCGGTCGATCGCGGCGATGCTGTTTCTGCTGCATGGGCGCGGCGCAACCTATCACATCGGCTGGTCCGGGGCCGAGGGGCGGGCGGCGGGCGCGCATAATCTGCTGCTCTGGCAGGCGATGCTGTGGCTGCGGCACCAGGGAATAACGGCCCTCGATCTTGACAGCGTGGATACCGAGACGGCACCGGGCCTGGCGCGGTTCAAGATCGGCAGCGGGGCCGAGGTGTTCCGGCTGGGGGCGACACGTATCGCCGCTCCCGGCACGCGGCTGTTTGCCTGGCGCATGCCGCGCGGTTGGGCGCGTGCGCGCCCTGATCCATCGGAGGCCGGGATCGAACAGATCCCGCCACCGCACAGCGTGAAAGACATGCCGTTGCGTGGTGCGTTTTCGCACGTGCGATAGTGACTGCCATGAAGGATGGCATGTCTACCCGCGAAAGACAGCATCGAGCCCTTCCCGCTTCGGTCGATCAAGGCACCCGGGCGCGGAACAAGGCCGAAGGCCGCCGCGCCAGCGCGTGGCCGTTCCCGCGGCCAGCCGCTTTCGTGACCACAGCGCACCGTTCATGTTGCGGGCGGATGTGGTGGCATAAAGCGCGACGTTCGAGGGTCGAGCGCCCGTCCTCGCCATGCACTGGTGCGGCTCGTGCTTCATCCGAACAGCAGCTTCGTCCCGCGATACCGGCTATAGCGAGCGATCGGTCCTCTTGGCCGTTGGTATGAGCCGTTGCCCGGGCCGGACACCGGGCATTGAACTCTCCCCACGGATTGCGACGATCTCGCTGCACCCGCACGGATCCGGATATTATGCGGGGTAGCGGGGTATGCGATTTGACTGTTCTCAGGACCGTACATTTGACCAGACCCGCCGGACGAAACCGCATCTGCGAGATCGACCTGATCGAAACCGCCGGAGGCTATCTGGTCAACTACCGCTACGGCTGGGAGGGTTCCGCCTCTGGTGAGGGCACGCGGACACCGGACCCGGTGGAGCGCGGGAAGGCCCGTTACGGCGGGCGGCAGGGGGATATGCCTTCCGCTGCCCTTCTGTCGCGGCTGGAGGCGCTGCCGGGGCTCGATGACGGTGCAGCAGGGCGGCTTCTGTGGAGCCTGTCGTAGCGGCGGGTGCCGGGTGCGCTGAAACGGCTGGTCGAACTTGCCCCCCGACACGCCGGGGTTGCCCGGCGGGTGCTGCCCTATGCGATCTGGCGCCTGGGAGCCGCGCCTGGCAGCCGCGAGCCGGCACGAGGGATTTCCCGGAAACGTTGTGCGGATCGGCAAGGCGGTACTTTATCTGATGCTGGGCAACCTTGCGGCATTCGTGGTGCTGGGACTGTTCTGAGTATCCGTCATGGTCAAGCGCGATTTTCGACCCACATGCGATCATCTTTGATCAGCGCATTTGCGGTTTCGATCAATTTACGCATGAGCGCGACAAGGGCGACCTTGGCGGGTTTTCCGGCTTCGCGAAGCGCGGTGTATTTTGCCTTCAGGTCGGGATTGAAGCGCATGGCGACGAGGGCTGGCATGTAGAGCGCGTCGCGCAGAGGCTTTCGCCCGCCGCTGATGAAGGACTTGCCCTTCCACTGACCCGATTCCCGGCTGTGAGGGACCAGCCCTGCCAAGCTTCCAGCCTGTTTCCGTCCCAACGTACCGATTTCCGGCAGGAATGCGAGGATCGCCGCCGCGACGACCGGGCCAAGGCCCGGGATCGAACACAGGATGTCGCGCTTGCGTGCGGTTGACCGATCCTCGGCGACGCGCTTCGCAATCTCGTCGTTCAGCTCGGCGATCTGCCGCTCGACCAGAGCCAGACGGGTCTTGGTCTGGCGTTTGAGAACCGCGTTGGTCTGAACGTGGCCGCAGTTGCGCAGCCGGGTACGCTCCTTTGTCAGGGCGGTTCGTGCGATCTGCAAGTCACGAAGATCATGTAACTTTTCCGACATCGGCTCATCAGGAACCAAGGCAAGTGCAGATCCCATGCGTGCCAGGAGACGTGCGTCCACCGCATCCGTTTTGACCCTCGTTCCGCAGGCTTGCGCGAAACGGCGTGCCTGGAGAGGATTGACCTTTACCAAAGGGAGATTCCCCGAGAACGCCTTTTCGAAGGCGCGGTGATAGGGCCCGGTCGCTTCAAACACCACCCGCGCCACCGTCAGCGGCGACAGCCATTTGCGCAGCGCCCGGAAGCCGCTCGCCGAATTCTCGAACCGCTTCGCCGTCTGCTTCTCCAGATGAAAAACGTCGAGGTAAGATTTCGAAATATCGATCCCGATGCTATGCTCTGTC
>NZ_JBKEAE010000166.1:0-3452 GCF_047971885.1 Tropicimonas sp.
TTGTCCGGGGCCCCATGCGTGCGGGGCCCTCTCCTTGGGGCGGAATGCCCGGGTGCGGGCGCGCCGTCGGGCACGTCCGGGAGGATCAGAACTGATCCTCGTATTTCTTCGCCAGATCCTCGATATTCTCCGGCGGCCATTCCTCGACATCCATGCCGAGGTGCAGCCCCATGCCCGAGAGCACTTCCTTGATTTCGTTCAGCGACTTGCGACCGAAGTTCGGGGTGCGCAGCATCTCGGCCTCGGTCTTCTGGATCAGGTCGCCGATATAGACGATGTTGTCGTTCTTCAGGCAGTTGGCCGAACGGACGGACAATTCGAGTTCGTCCACCTTCTTCAGAAGCAGCGGGTTGAACTCCAGCCCGTCGTCCTCATCCTGGCGCTGTGCCGATTCCGGTTCCTCGAAATTGACGAAGATCGAAAGCTGATCCTGAAGGATGCGCGCGGCAAAGGCGAGCGCGTCCTCCGGCGTGACCGAGCCGTCGGTCTCGATCTTCAGCGTCAGCTTGTCGTAATCGAGCACCTGACCCTCGCGGGTCGGCTGCACGTCATAGGAGACCTTCTTGACCGGCGAATAGATCGCATCGATCGGAATCAGGCCGATGGGCGCGTCCTCGGGGCGGTTCTTGTCGGCCGCCACATAACCCTTGCCGGTGTTGACCGTCAGTTCCATGTAAAGGTCCGCACCATCATCGAGGTGGCAGATCACCAGTTCCTTGTTGAGGATCTCGATTCCGGCGGATTGCGAGATATCGCCGGCGGTTACCACACCCGGCCCCTTGGCCGAGATCGTCAGCCGCTTGGGCCCGTCGACCTCCATCAGGATGGCAACCTGTTTCAGGTTGAGCACGATATCGGTCACGTCCTCGCGGACGCCGGCAACGCTCGAAAATTCGTGCAGCACGTTGTCGATCTGGACGCTGGTGATCGCGGCCCCCTGAAGCGAGGACAGCAGCACCCGGCGCAGGGCATTGCCCAGCGTCAGGCCGAAGCCCCGCTCCAGCGGTTCGGCCACCAGCGTCGCCCGTCGCGACGCGTCGGCGCCGGGCCTGACCTCAAGCTGCGTCGGCTTGATCAGTTCCTGCCAATTCTTGTGGATCATGTATGTCGCCTCCATACCTGTTCGCTTCCCATGACCGTGGCCGCGAACGCCCGAGGTTCAAATGCGCGTGCGGACCGCGCCATGCCGGCGCGATCCGGAGTTCTTGCAGTCCTGCGTCAGACGCGGCGGCGTTTCGGCGGCCGGCATCCGTTATGGGCAATCGGGGTAACGTCCCGGATCGACGTGATGTTGAAACCGACAGCCGCCAGCGCGCGCAATGCGCTTTCGCGGCCCGATCCCGGCCCCTGAACCTCGACCTCGAGGGTCTTGACGCCATGTTCCTGCGCCTTGCGGCCGGCATCTTCGGCCGCCATCTGGGCGGCATAGGGGGTCGATTTCCGCGACCCCTTGAACCCCATCGTACCGGCCGACGACCAGGAGATCGCATTGCCCTGCACGTCGGAAATCAGGATCTTGGTATTGTTGAACGACGAATTCACATGCGCCACGCCGGCGGCGATGTTCTTGGAAACCTTGCGCTTGGCAGGTCGCTTGTCACGGGCCATTTTCCTGTCTCCCCTTACTTCTTCTTGCCGGCGATCGGCCGGGCCGGGCCCTTGCGGGTTCGGGCGTTGGTATGGGTGCGCTGGCCGCGCACGGGGAGATTGCGGCGATGGCGCAGACCGCGGTAGCAGCCGAGATCCATCAGGCGCTTGATGTTCATCTGGGTCTCGCGGCGCAGGTCGCCCTCGACCGACAGATTGGCGTCGATATATTCGCGCACGGCCAGAACTTCGGCGTCGCTCAGTTCGTTGACGCGGCGGGCAGGATCGATCCCGACGGCTTCGACGATCTTGTCGGCGGTGTCACGGCCGATGCCGTAGATATAGGTCAGCGCGATCGGTACGCGCTTGGCGGTCGGGATGTTGACCCCAGCGATACGTGCCAAGAGGGATGTTCCTTCACGGTTGCGGTTCCGTAGCTCCAGAACCTTTTTTCACAACATCGACCCGACAGCAGGATTGCCATCGGGCCAGGTTAGCCGCCGACCGGCCGATGCCGGGCTGGCAAGGGATTCGACGGCGATTCTCACTTGAGAGGCTGCACGTAATACGTAACCGGAACCCCGTCAAGGGGCCGTTCACCGCATGTCAAGCACTTTCGCGTAAAGGCGCGAAAGTCGGGATCTGCACATTAATATTTCCTTAACCACGGCAAAGGTCAACCGTCGCGACACCCCACGCGCCGCCATGCTCTGCAACCAAAGCGCGCAGGTCACCCGCGTGGCGGCCGCTGCGGACAGAATCCGCCGGCGCTGCCGCCGCGCGCTTATCGGCGCGCCGGCGCCTTGCGGTTGCGCTTCTTGCCACGCAACTGCGATCTTTCGATCAGCCCCTCGTACTGATGGGCCAGCAGATGTGACTGAACCTGCTGGATCGTGTCCATCGTCACCGACACCACGATCAGCACCGAGGTCCCGCCGAAGTAGAAGGGTATCCCCATCTGGTTCTGCAGAAGCTGCGGGAACAGGCAGACCAGCGTCAGATAGGCCGAGCCGAGCACCAGTATGCGGTGAACCACATAGGTCAGGTAGGCCGCCGTCTTGGCGCCGGGGCGAATGCCCGGCACGAAGCCGTTCTGGTTCTTGAGGTTGTCGGCCACGTCGTCGGTCTTGAACGACACGTTGTCGGTGTAGAAATAGGTGAAAAAGATGATCATCCCGGCAAAAAACAGCAGGTAGAGCGGCTGCCCGGGGCCGAAATAGGCCATGATCGTCGACATGACGGGGCCGGTGTTCCCGCCCGAGAATGTGGCGATCGTCGTCGGCAGAAGCAGCAGGGACGATGCGAAGATGGCGGGAATGACACCGGCCGGGTTCACCTTGATCGGCAGGTGACTGGATCCGCCGTCGTAGACCTTCATCCCGACCTGCCGGCGCGGATACTGGATGTGGATTTTGCGCAGGCTGCGCTCCATGAAGACGACGAAGGTGATCAGCGCCAGCATCATGATCAGCACGCCGATGATGACGGCGGGGCTGATGGCGCCAGAACGGCCCGAGGCAAAGAAACGCGCCAGCGCGGCGGGAACCTCGGCGATGATGCCGACGAAGATGATCAGCGAGATGCCGTTGCCGACCCCGCGCGAGGTGATCTGCTCGCCCAGCCACATCAGGAACATCGTTCCGCCGACAAGGGTGATGACCGTGGCGGCGCGGAAATACCAGCCGGGCTCGGTGGCGAGACCGCCCGCCTCGAGGCTGACGGCAAGCCCATATGCCTGGAAGGTCGCCAGGAACACCGTGCCGTAGCGCGTGAACTGGTTGATCTTCTTGCGCCCCTGCTCGCCTTCCTTCTTCAGCTGTTCCAGCGACGGGACCATGGACGAAAGGAGCTGGATGATGATCGAC
>NZ_JBKEAE010000042.1:0-3513 GCF_047971885.1 Tropicimonas sp.
CGCGTGCGGCATTGGCCCGCTCGCGCCGGACCTCGACCACGCGGGTGTCAAAGGCATCGGCGCGCTTGCGGAACTCGTCGGGCGGCAAGGTGGCGCGAAGCTGGGTCAGTTCGCGCTCCTCCTCGGCGAACTGCTTTTCAAGCCGGTCGTTCTCGGCCGCGATCTCGCGGCCCTGTTGTTCGATATCCGCCTGAACGCGCTGACCCCATTGCGAATTCAGGAAAAGCGCGTCCTGATCCAGCGTCAGCACCGGCAGGATCGCGTTCGCCGCCGGGGCGCCGGGCGCATCGACCAGAACAGGCCGGCCGGCGGGCTGTGACTGGATCGGAAAACCCGGATTGCCCGCCTGTTGCGCAGCCGCCGGGGCGACCGCAAGGGTCGCCGCCAAAGCTGCAATTGCCCCCGCGCGGCGCATCAGAACTGTGTCGAGATGGTCAGATCGAAGTTCTGCTCGTCGTCGTAATCTTCTTTCTTGACCGCTTTCGAGAAGTTGAAGCGCAAGGGGCCGATCGGCGTGGTCCAGAAGACCGAGGCACCGATGGCGGCGCGGATCTTCATGCCGTCATCGGCCTCTTCGCCGAAGGCACCGGTCGTATTGTCCAGCCCCCAGACCGAACCGGCATCGGCGAACAGGCCGCCGGTGATGCCATATTCCTCGGGCAGGCCCAGGGGGAACTGCACCTCGCTGCGCAACGCCCAGAAATAGTTGCCGCCCAGCATATCCTCGTTCGGGGCATAAAGATCGCGCGGACCATAGCCGTTGGGCTCAAAGCCGCGGATCTTGCCGTTGCCGGTGAAGCGCTCCATCAGACGGCTGTCGTCATCGCCCAGCATATGCACGGCGCCGGCCTCGAATTCGGCCAGCAGGGTGACGTTTTCGCGCCAGGCGCGGCTTTCGATGCCGCCATAGAAGGTGCTGGTGATCGATTCCACATCGCCGCCGACGCCCGCGAAATCCTGCGTGAAGTTGAAGCGATAGCTGGTCAGCGGATCCAGTCCGGTGATGCGGCTGTCATAGCGATAGGTATAGCCCACGGCCGAGGTGAAATAGCCGCCCTGTTCGCGATAGAGAATCGGCGACGAGCCGTCGATACGCCCGTTATCGGGGTCGATGCCCAGCTCGTCCACCCCCCAGAGCGTGTCCTTGCTGAGCTTGTAGCGCAGCTCAAGCCGGCCATTTTCCGAAACCGGGAATTCAAGCCCGGTCAGGAAACCGACGGTGCGGGTGTTATAGTCCGAGTTCAGCCGGTCGGTGGTGTTATACCAGAGCTGGAACCGGGCCTTGAGGTCACGACCAAGGAAATAGGGTTCGACAAAGGTCAGCCCCGAGGATTGCGTGCCCGAGCCGGTGGCAAAGGACAGGTCCACCTCCTGCCCGCGGCCAAGGAAGTTCTTTTCCGACAGCGACACGTTGAAACCGACCCCGCTCGACACGCCATAGCTTGCGCCGAAATTCAGGCTGCCGGTGGGCTGTTCCTCGACATTGACGTCGACGATGACGCGCTCGGGCGAGGTGCCCTGACGGCTTTCGGCCTGCACATCCGAGAAATATCCCAGCGCCCGCAGCCGTTCGGCCGAGTTGCGGATCTCGCGCGGGTTGAAGGGGTCGCCTTCGACGGTGGTGAACTGGCGGCGGATCACCTCGTCAAGCGTGGTGGTGTTGCCCTCGATGTCGATGCGCTCGACAAAGACGCGCTGGCCGCGGGTCAGGGCAAAGGTCAGATCCAGCGTCTGGTTGCGCTCGTTGCGGGTGATGCGCGGCTCGATATTGACAAAGTTCAGACCCTTGCGCAGCGCCAGCGCCTCCATCCGGCGGATGGTCGTGTCGATATTGGTGGGGTTATAGACATCGCCCTTGTCCACCCGGTTCTGGGCGGCGAATTCGGCGGCATCGACGCCGGCGATCTCGCTGATCGTGTTGACATTGCCAAAGGTATAGCGCGGACCTTCGTAGATATTGAAGGTGATATAGAAGGCGTCGCGTTCGCGCGCGACCTCGGGGGCAACGGCCTGAACCCGGAAATCGGCATAGCCGCGCGAGCGGTAGAAATCGGTCAGCAGCTTTTCATCGACCGGCAGACGGTCGGGCGCGAACGTGTCGCGCTTGATGAAGGTGCGCAGGATGCCCGCCTGCTTGGTTTGCAGCACGTTGCGCAGCTTCTTGTCCGAGAATGCGCGGTTACCGACAAAGCCGATACGCTCGATCTCGGTCACATCGCCTTCGAACACCTCGAAGACCAGATCGACACGGTTGTCGCTGCGGCGGATGATCGAGGTATCGACCCGCGCCGCCAGCCGGCCTTCGGCGGCATAGACCTGACTGATCGCGGCGGCGTCCGCCTCGGCCTGGGCGGGCGAATAGACGCGGCGCGACTGGGACTTGACGATCTCGGCCAGGTTTTCGTCCTTGAGACGCTTGTTGCCCTCGAAGCTGATGACGTTGATGGTCGGATATTCGCTGATGCGCACGACCAGAGTCCCGCCCGAGGGCACCAGTTCGACCTTCTCGAACAGGCCGGAATTCTGCAGCCGCTGCATGGCGTCGTTCAGCTCGCCCGCCGACACGTCGCGGCCGCGCGGCAGATCGAGATAGGACAGGATCGTCTGCGGTTCGATCCGCTGGTTGCCCTCGATCTTCACATTGCTGAACACATAGGCCGAGGCGGGCGTCGCGACCATCCCGGCCGGGACAGCCACGGCCAGCACCGAAATCAGCGCCAGTGCGCCCTTGCCAAGTTTCCTGTCCATCATCGCCGCCCCTCGCGCGTCATTCGTTAATCCGGCCGTTTTTACGGTCCGATTTGCCAAGATGGATAGCCCGAAGCGGGCCATACTGTCAAAAGGCAACGCCCGGTCAGGGGCAGAAAATGTCGTTGGTGAGTCCGAATATCATCAGTGACAGCACTGCGGCCATGCCAAGCGCCGACAGAATGTCCACGACACGCGGCGAGGGCGGGCGACGGGAGATCGCCTCATAGGTGTAAAACATCAGATGCCCGCCATCCAGCACCGGCACCGGCAGCAGGTTCAGGAAGCCGATGGCCGCCGACAGGACCGCGATCCACCAGATGAAATTCTGCCCCCCCGCCGCGGCCGCCTGCCCCGTGGTTTCCGCAATCGAAATCGCACCGCCCAGATTGCAGCTGCCGATCTGGCCGGTAATCATCGCCCAGAGCCCCGAAACCGAGGAGGCGATGATATCCCATGTCCGCCGGACGCCGGTCCCCAGCGCCTCGACCGGACCGGTGGCACGGGTTGCGGGCTCGAAATAGGTGCCGCCGCCGGTCACGCCGATCAGCCAGCGCTTTTCATAGCCCTCGGCCGTGGGCAGATCCTGTTCGCGGGCGGCAAGGACATAGTCGGCCACGCCCGCGCCATCGCGCCAGACCGACAGCAGCACCGGCTGGCCCTGCGCGGCGGCGACATGGGCACGCAGCTGGTCAAAGCGCGAAACCGGCTGGCCGTCGATCGCCAGGATCACGTCGCCCGGCTGCAGGCCGGCACTGGCCGCCG
>NZ_JBKEAE010000200.1:0-11228 GCF_047971885.1 Tropicimonas sp.
GCCACCGTGATAATGGCAGGCGGCGTGCCCCTCCTCCCCGAGCGCGGCCGCCAGGGATTCGGTCTTGGCCCGCGTTCCGCAATAGACGATGCCCGAACGCCCCCGGCGCGCGGCGGCAAAGGACAGGATTTGCCGCCGCGGCGATTTCTTGGCCTCGAACGCAAGGTGGATGTTCGGCCGGTCGAACCCGTGCAGAAAGACCTTCGGCGTTTCGCCATCGAAGAGGCGCGCCACGATCTCGTCGCGCGTCTCGGCGTCGGCGGTGGCGGTGAAGGCGGCCAGCGGCACGCCGAGCGCGCGGCGCAGATCGCCGATACGCAGGTAATCGGGGCGGAAATCGTGGCCCCACTGACTGACGCAATGCGCCTCGTCCACCGCGATCAGCCCGACGCCCGCGCGCCGGAGCATCCCTGCGGCTCCGGCCGTGGCGAGCCGTTCGGGAGCCATGTAGAGCAGTTTCAGCGTTCCGGCATCGATGGCATCGAAAACCGCATCCGTCTCCTCGGGGGTGTTGCCCGAGGTCAGCGCCCCCGCTGCGACACCGGTCTCGCGCAGCGCGCGCACCTGATCGCGCATCAGCGCGATCAGCGGCGAGATGACAACCGTCACCCCGTCGCGGCACAGTGCCGGCAATTGAAAACACAGCGATTTTCCCCCGCCCGTCGGCATGATTGCCAGCGTGTTCCGACCCGCGCTGACCGAGGCGACGATCTCGGCCTGACCGGGGCGGAACGAATCGAATCCGAAGACGGAGGATAGGATCGACTCCGGTGAGGGTGCGGCCATGTCCGGTCCTGCGGGATTATCTGCTGCTCGTTATCGGCCGTACCATCCCACAGGACGATTCGGCCGGCAAGACCGCGCGGCGCGTCAGCGGAAGAAGATGCCCGGCAGGATGATGTCGCGCACGGCAATCAGGATGATGAAGGCGACCAGCGGAGCGAGGTCGAGCGGGCGCGTGTCGGGCAGGATGTTGCGGATCGGGCGATAGACCGGCTCGAGCAGCTTGTTCAGCCCGTCCCAGATGCCGCGCACCATCGGCTGGCGATAGTTCAGCACGTTGAAATTCAGCAGCCAGCTCATGATGATCTGCACGATCATGACGAAAAAGGCGACGTCGAGGACAAGCCTGAGAAGTTGATAGATCATGATGGACATCTGCCGCTCCTGAAACGCACTCCGGCAAGGATGTAGGCGCCGCGGCGGGCGGGCGCAACCGCGGCAACGCAAGGTCGCGCTTGACCTTGGCGTAAGGATCGGCTTGCTCGATGCGAAAGGAGCCGCCGATGTACCCTTTCGCCCGCCTTGTATCCGAGTTGTTGCGCCACCGCAAAGCCGCGCCGCTGCCCCTGACCGGCATCCATGTGGCGCACCACATCTGCTGGCCATGGGATATCGACATGTTCATGGAACTGAACAACGGGCGGACACTGACGCTTTACGATCTGGGCCGTATCGTGCTGTTCCGGCGTCTCGGCATCATGGGGGCGATGCGCGCGCAGGGCTGGGGCGGCACAGTTGCCGGAACGTCGATCCGCTATCGTCGCCGGGTGCGCGCCTTCGACCGGTTCGAGCTTCGCACGCGCCTGATCGGCTGGGACGAGCGGTTCTTCTATGCCGAGCAATCCATGTGGGTCCGGGGGGAATGTGCCTCGCACGGGCTGCTGCGGCTGGCACTGACCGACCCTCTGGGGCTGGTGCCGACCGAACGTGTCGCTGCGGTTCTGGGTGCGGCGCCGGAGAGCCCCCCGTTGCCCGGGTGGGTTACCGCGTGGATCGAGGCCGAGGCACAACGCCCCTGGCCGCCGATGCGGGAAACCGGGGACGGCGAGACGATTGCAGCCTGACACCGGAGCGGCTAGGCCATCGCAAACGCTGAAGGATCCGCCATGATCGACCCGGTTCAACTCACCGCCGAACTTGTCCGCTGCCGCTCTGTCACCCCGGCCGAGGGTGGCGCATTGCTGTTGCTCGAACGGGTACTGAGCGATGCGGGCTTCGCCTGTACGCGGATCGACCGGAACGGCACGCCGAACCTGTTCGCCCGCTGGGGGACAAGGGGCCATGCGCGCAGCTTCGGCTTCAACGGTCACACCGATGTCGTCCCCGTTGGCGATACCGCGGCGTGGAGCGCCGATCCGTTCGGCGGAGAGATTCGCGATGGCATCCTCTGGGGCAGGGGCGCGACCGATATGAAATCGGGTGTTGCGGCGTTCGTCGCGGCGGCGGCGAAACTGGTGTCCGAGGCACCGCCCGACGGGGCGGTCGTGCTGACCATCACCGGGGACGAGGAGGGTGACGCGACCGATGGTACCACCGCGCTGCTCGACTGGATGGCGGCGGAGGGCGAGGCGATGTCGGTCTGTCTCGTCGGTGAACCGACCTGCCCCGAACGGATGGGCGAGATGATAAAGATCGGGCGGCGCGGCTCGATCACCGCCCGTTTTACCGCAAGGGGCGTTCAGGGCCATGTCGCCTACCCCGATCGCGCGCGCAATCCGGTTGCCGCCATCGTTGCGCTTGCCGCACGGCTGGAGGCCCGACAACTGGACAAGGGCAGCGCCCATTTCGACCCGTCGAACCTGGTGGTGACGGCCATCGATACCGGCAATCCGGCGAGCAATGTCATCCCCGCCGCCTGTCGCGCCACGGTGAACATCCGCTTCAACGACCTGCACAGCGGCGCCGGCCTGTCGGAATGGCTGAGGCAGGAGGCCGGGCGCGTTGCCACCGAGACCGGCGTCGGGATGGAGGTGACGACTTCGGTGTCAGGCGAAGCCTTCCTGACCCCACCCGGCCCGCTGTCCGATCTGGTGGCCCGGGCCGTCGCGGCCGAGACCGGCCTGCGGCCTGTCCTGTCCACCTCGGGCGGCACGTCGGACGCGCGCTTCATCCGCGCACATTGCCCGGTGGTGGAATTCGGTCTTGTCGGGCAGACCATGCACCAGATCGACGAACGGGTGGCGGTTGCGCAGATCGGCCAGCTTGCCGCCATATACCGGCGTATACTCGAGGAATATTTCGCATGACATTCGTGGTATCCGAAGCGGCGACACCGGAAGACCGCAAGACCTGTGCTGCCTTGCGCCGGCAGGTGTTCGTCGAGGAACAGGGCGTCAGCGAGGCCGAGGAGATCGACGGGCTCGACGATGTGGCGATGCACCTTCTTGCCCGCGACCGCGACCTGCCGGTGGGTACCCTGCGCATCCGCTTTGTCGGGGATGCGGCCAAGATCGAACGGGTCTGTGTGCTGAGCGACTATCGCGGCAGGAATGTCGGGCTGGCGCTGATGCGGGCGGCGCTCGACCGCGTTTCGCAGATGCCGGGGCTTTCACAGGTCAGGCTGGGCGCGCAGGTGACGGTGATCGGATTTTACCGGCGGCTCGGGTTCCGGGTCGAGGGCGATGAGTTTCTCGACGCCGGTATCCCGCACCGTCACATGGTGCTCGACCCGTGAACCGGCGAGCGCCGCACTGGCGGCGGCAGGTGATCGTCATGCTCAAGGAGCCGCGCCCGGGCAGGGTCAAGACGCGGCTTGGCCGCGATATCGGGATGACCGACGCGGCATGGTGGTTCCGCCATCAGGCGCTTGGGCTGATCCGCCATCTGCGCGACCCGCGCTGGGATATCGTGCTGGCGGTCTCGCCCGATCATGCCGGGATGGCCTCGCGCGTCTGGCCCGGGCACCTGCCGCGCGTGGCTCAGGGGCCGGGCGATCTGGGCGACAGGTTCGGCCGCCTGTTTCGCGGCGGCCAGAAGGGCCCCCGTCTCATCGTCGGCGCCGATGTTCCGGCGATGCGCCGGCGGCACATCGCGCGCGCCTTCGATGCGCTCGGCAATCATCAGGCGGTGCTCGGCCCCGCACCGGATGGCGGTTACTGGCTGATCGGGCTGAAACGCGCCACGCCGCTGCCGCTGCGGGTTTTCGCCGGCGTGCGCTGGTCGACCGGACAGGCGATGGCCGACACGATCGCGGGGCTCGCGCCGCTGCGGATCGCCCTTGTCGACAGACTGGCCGATGTAGATACCGCCGGCGATCTCGCTAACGCTTGGGGGCCTCCCATTCCGAGGCGGGCACGTTGCGGCGGTTGAGCCGCAGCGCAAGCCCGACGGCAACCCCGACGCCGATGGCAACCGTCAGATCCGCAACCACCGTCAGAACGAGTGTCAGCACCAGCAGAAACCGGTCCGACCGCCGTTCCCTGAGATATCCCGCCCAGCGGTGCGGCTCGGTCATGTTCCAGGCGGTCAGGATCAGCAGTCCGGCAAGGGCCGGCATGGCCAGATAACCCGCCAGCGGTGCCGCGACCAGCATCACGACCAGTATGGTGAGCGCATGCACCAGCCCGGCGACCGGTGTCCTGCCGCCGGCACGGATGTTGGTGGCGGTGCGCGCGATGGCCCCGGTCGCCGGAAGCCCGCCGAAGAACGCCGAGCCGACATTCGCCGCCCCCTGTGCCAGAAGCTCGGCGTTCGGACGGTGCTTTCCGGCGATCATCCGGTCCGCCACCATGGCCGACAGCAACGACTCGACACCGGCAAGAAAGGCAATCACGAAGGCCGAAGGCCAGAGTTCGCCGATCCGCGTCAGGCTCATGGCCGGGATCGCCGGCATCGGCAGATTGCGGGGAAGGTCGCCGAAGCGCGACTGGATCGTATCGACCGGCAGCGCGCCGAAGGCAACGATGGCCGAGGTGATGGTGACGGCGACGATCAGCCCGGGAAAGCGCGGAAAAGCCCGCCGCATCAGGACGATCAGCACCATGGTGGCAATACCGATCCCCAGCGCCGCCAGGTTGAAGGTCTGCCGTGCCCGCCAGAGCGCCGCGATCCTGGCGAAGAACTCGGCCGGAACGGTCTCGACCGACAACCCCAACAGATCCTTGAGCTGGCTGGTCGCGATGATGATCGCGATCCCGATGGTGAATCCGTTGATCACCGGCTCGGGAACAAGCTGGATCAGGCGCCCGGCGCGGAAATATCCTGCGACAAGCAGGATGATGCCCGCCATCAGCGTCGCGAGGACAAGCCCGTCATGACCATGGGTGGCGATGACGCTGAACACGACGACGATGAAGGCACCGGTCGGGCCGCCGATCTGAACCCTGCTGCCGCCCAGAAGCGAAATGAGAAACCCGCCGACGATCGCGGTTACCAGCCCCTTGGCCGGATCGGCCCCCGAGGCGATGGCAATGGCGAGGCTGAGCGGCATGGCCACCATGGCCACGGTGATTCCGGCCAGAAGGTCGGCGACAAAGGTCTGGCGGTCGTAGGTCTGGAGTGTGGTGAGGATCTTGGGCTTCATGGTGGCTCGCACGGCATGCGCGGTAATGTCGCGCACCGCCCTATTGCCGCAATTGCGCGGCCCTTCGCAAGCGGGTGTGAGGGCCGTCCGCCCCAACGGGCGGCCACCGGCATCTGGCCATGCCGCCGGTGATGTTCCGGGCAAGATTCATGGCCCAACCCATAGCGCAGCCTTATGAACGATCCGGCTCGGGACGGACGACGGGATGCGCGCGCACAGACGACCCGTGGCATGGCCGGATTCCGAATCGGCAGCGGCGCGGTTGCCGGATTGGCTGCGATATCGCCGGCACCGGTCGCAGGGCTCCCGCCCGTCGTCGGGGCATCGCGGATGCCCCTCCTCCCGTTGGGCCGGGCAGGCTTCGCCTGCCTGTTTCCGCCCGTGACAGGTCGCCGCACGCATGATAGGCCGCGCCCATGGCAGAGCTTCCCAGCAAGGACCAGCTGCGCGACTGGATCGCCGACAACGCTGGTCAGACATCCAAACGCGATATCGCCAAGGCCTTCGGGGTCAAGGGGGCGGCGCGCATCGATCTCAAGCGCATGCTGAAGGAGCTTGAGGCCGAGGGCCACCTGCAACGGCAACACCGCCACTATCGCGACCCCGACAAGCTGCCGCCGGTGACGGTGCTTGAGATCATGGCGCCGAACGCCGACGGGGACCTGTTCGCCAAACCGCTGGAATGGCATGGCGACGGCGCGGCGCCGCGGGTGCTCTATGTCCCGCGCGACTCCGACCCCGCGCTTGGCGAGGGCGACCGTATCCTCGGCCGTGTAAACGGCGTGCGGGCAGAGGACCACCAGTACGAGGCGCGACTGATCCGCCGTATCGGGCACAATCCGCGCCGGATTCTCGGCGTTTTCCGCAAGCGTACCGAAGGCGGGCGGATAACGCCGATCGACAAGGGCGCCGACCGCGAATGGCAGGTACCCCCCGGGGCCACCCATGGCGCCAAGGACGGCGAACTGGTCGAGGCGGAACAGGCAAGTCCGCGCGGCAGGCTGGGCCTGCCGACGGCGCGCATCGTCGAGCGGCTGGGCGATCCGTCGGCGCCGAGGGCGGTTTCGCTGATCGCCATCCATCAGTATGGCATCCCCGACGATTTCCCCGACAGGGCGATCGACGAGGCCGATCGGATGAAGCCGGCCGGTCTTTCGGGGCGCGAGGATCTGCGCCACCTGCCGCTGCTGACCATCGACCCGGCGGATGCGCGCGACCATGACGACGCGGTCCATGCCCATGCCGACGACGATGCAAAAAATCCCGGCGGGCATGTGATCTGGGTCGCTATCGCGGATGTGGCGCATTACGCAACCCCCGGTTCGGCGCTCGATGCCGAGGCACGCCTGCGGGGCAATTCCACCTATTTCCCCGACCGGGTGGTGCCGATGCTGCCCGACCGGCTGTCGGGCGATCTGTGCTCGCTGCACGAAGGGGTGCCGCGCGCCTGCATCGCGGTGCGCATGCGGATCAACGCGCAGGGCGACAAGATCGGCCACAGCTTTCATCGCGGGCTGATGCGCTCGGTGGCGTCGCTCGACTACCGCGAGGTGCAGGAGGCGCTCGACGGCAACCCGAACGACAAATGCGCGCCGCTGCTGGAGGATGTGCTGAAACCGCTCGAAGCGGCCCACCGGGCGGTGGCGCGGGCGCGCGAGGAACGCCAGCCGCTCGACCTCGACCTGCCCGAACGCCGGATCGTGCTGTCGGACAAGGGAGAGGTGCTGTCGGTCAACTTCCGCGAGCGGCTGTTGGCGCACCGACTGATCGAGGATTTCATGGTGCTGGCCAACGTCGCGGCGGCCGAGACGCTGACGGCCAGACGCATCCCCACACTCTATCGCGTCCACGAGGAACCCAGCCCCGAAAAGCTCGAAGCCCTGCGCGAGACGGCGGAGGCCAGCGGGCTGACCCTGGCGAGGGGGCAGGTGCTGCAGACCCGGCACCTCAACAAGCTGCTGCATGACGCAGCGGGCAGCGACGTGGCCGAGATGATCAACCTCGTCACCCTGCGGTCGATGACCCAGGCCTATTACAGCCCGGAGAATTTCGGCCATTTCGGGCTGGCGCTGAAATGCTATGCCCATTTCACCTCGCCGATCCGTCGTTATGCCGACCTGATGGTGCACCGGGGGCTGATCACGGCGCATGGCTGGGGAAAGGACGGGCTGTCGCCCGACGATATCGAGCGGCTGCCCGCCACCGCCGAACATATCTCGGAGACCGAGCGCCGCTCGATGGCGGCCGAGCGCGATACCACCGACCGCTATCTTGCCGCCTACCTTTCGGAACATGTCGGTAACGAGATGACCGGGCGGATCAGCGGCATCGCCCGCTTCGGCGCCTTTGTCCGGCTGGACGAGACCGGCGCGGACGGGCTGATCCCGATGCGGGCGCTGGGGGCGGAGTATTTCCACTACGACCGTGACGCGCACACGCTGATGGGGGCCGATACCGGCCGGGTGATCCGGCTGGGTCAGAAGGTGACGGTGCGGTTGGCCGAGGCGGTACCGGTGACCGGCGGGCTGATGTTCGATCTGATATCCATCGATGGTGACAGCGTCGCGCCCAAGGGGCGGTCGGCCGGCAGGGGCAGCCCGTCGCGGCGCAAGCCCGGCCAGGCCAAGGCGCGCGCCCGTGCGGACAGGAAGGGCGGCGGTCCGGCCAGGGGAAAGGTCACGCGCAAGCGGCGGTAGACCGCCTGCGCACGCTGCCTCTCGTCCCGGCGCTTGCCACTGCGAACGGTGCGGCTAGACTTCCGCCGAACCGGCAACAGAACGGGCGGACAGGTGAGGCGGGTTTTTCGGACATTTGCGGTACCGGTCGCCGTTCTTGCACTGGCCGACAGCACCGGCGCGGTCGAGCGTTCTCCGCGCCCGGCCTTGCGCCCGCCGGCAACCGAAGCGGCGCAGGAGACGGGTCGGATGACGCAAGGCGATTTCGAGGCGTGGCTTGCCGCCTATCGCGCCAGAGCGCCGGGCCGGGGCATTGCGCCGGATACGCTGGCGTCGGCGTTTGCCGGTGTTCGGTTCGATCCGGCAATCGTCGCCAAAGACCGCAATCAGGCCGAATTCACCAAGATGATCTGGACCTACCTCGACACCGCCGTCTCCGAGGCGCGTGTTGCGGCGGGGCGCAGGGCCGTTACGGCAAACCGCGCCCTGCTCGACCGGATCGAGGCCGATTACGCCGTGCCGGCCGAAATCGTCGCCGCGATCTGGGGGCTCGAAAGCGCCTATGGCGCCGTCCGGGGCGACACCTACACCATCGGGGCGCTGGCGACCCTGGCCTATGACGAGCGGCGCGGCCCGTTCTTTGCCCATCAGTTGGAAGTGGCACTGAAGATCCTTCAGGCGGGCGAGGTCACACCCGAGCGTATGACGGGTAGCTGGGCCGGAGCCATGGGCCACACCCAGTTCCTGCCCACGTCCTATATCGTCCATGCGGTGGATTACGATGGCGACGGCCGGTGCGATATCTGGGGCGACGATCCCGCCGACGCGCTCGCCTCGACTGCCGCTTTCCTGAAATCGGCCGGCTGGGTCGCGGGCCAGCCGTGGGGGCTTGAGGTGACACTGCCCGAGGGGTTCGACCATGCGCTGGCCGGGCACCCGACAAAGAAACTTCCCACGGAATGGGCCGCGCTCGGGGTGACCGATACCGCCGGCAATGCCGTACCCGACCACGGACCCGCTTCGGTCATTCTGCCGGGGGGATGGGAAGGGGCGGCCTTCATGATCTTCGACAATTTCGCCGCGCTCGAACGTTACAACCCGGCCGACGCCTATGTGATCGCGGTGGGCCATCTGGCGGACAGGATAGCGGGCGGCGAAACGATCCGCCACGGCTGGCCACGGCGCCATCAGGCCCCGGTGCTGGCCGAGCGGATCGAGATCCAGCAGCGGCTGACGGAAAGCGGCTTCACCACCCAGGGTGTCGACGGACGCATCGGGCCCGACACGATCGATGCGATCCGCGCCTGGCAGAAGGCGCGCGGCGAAATACCGGACGGGTTCGCCACGCTCGAACTGCTCGACATGCTCCGGGTCGACGGGCCCTGACCCCTACCACTCTGCCTCGGCCTGCATGACCAGATGCCCCGCGCCGTTACGCACCCAGAGCCGTGCGCCGTCGCGGTTCAGGACTGCGGTTTCGACATGGGTCAGCGGGCGCATTCCCCTGAAGCTGAAGCCGCGCAGAGGCGCTGCCCGCGCGGCCTTCAGCATCAGAAGCTGCGCCAGCAGCGGGCCGTGCACGACCAGCCCGGCATAACCTTCGACATCGCGCGCGTAATCGGCGTCGTAATGGATGCGGTGTCCGTTGAGGGTAAGCGCCGAATAGCGAAACAGCAGCGTCGTCGAAAACGCATGCCGTTCCGGTTCGCTGTCCAGGGGCGCGAAAACCGGCGCGGCGCCGGGCGTATCCGGGGCGGGTTCCTCGCGATAGACGAGGTCCTGCTCCTCGGCGATCCGCAGCACGCCCTCCTGCCGGATTTCATGGCGCAGGGTGACAAAACCCAGCGGACCGCTGCGCCCGGTCTTGCGGGCGACGGTGGCGATTTCGCTGTGCCGTTCGGCGGAGACGCCGGCGATCAGCGGCGCCGGAAACTTCAGCCGCCCGCCGGCCCACATGCGCCGGGGCAGCCCGAGATCGGGAATGAAGGCACCGACCCTGGGATGACCGTCGCGGCCCAGCCTGGCGGCCGGTTCGGCCTGCCAGAAATAGACCTGATGAAAGAAGGGTGGCAGGGCATCACCCGCCACCACCGGCGGCCCGTCCAGCGACAGGGCGACGTTCAGCGCTGCGGCCCGGCACGGATCCATCGTGTCGGCAACAATCTGCCAGTCTGGGTTCATATCGGCCATTTCCCTCTCGCCGCAAGACGATCCGGCAGAAGCATGGCCACCCCGAACCGCCGTGGCACGCCACACCACACGGTCATCTGCCCCGGCAGGCCGCCGGGGCGCGAATCACCCGTGCCCTGTCAGCCGCAGGAAACCCGCCCGATCCGGCCGCTGCCGTCGGTATAGAAATTGACCCGCATCGGGTTGTATTCCTGGGTCACGATGTCCGACGGGCCGATCACGCGATAGGGTCGCGTGATGCCGGCGCCCTGAACCTCGGTTGAGGTCTGGCCGCGCAGATAGACGAAATCGCCGACCTTGCAGGTGTCGGGTTCGCGCTCCAGAAGCCCGCCGGGGCTGGGCGATTCCTCAACCATCGAAAGCGCTGGGTCCTCGACCGGACCGGTCGGGGTTGTCTGGTCGAGCGGCGCCGTCTGCACCTCGGGGGTGGTCATGGTGGTGGTCGGAGGCTGCTCGGTGACGATGCTGCCGGTCACGGGATCGCTGGTGATGGCCGGTTCACACGCGGCCAGTGCGGCAAGCAGGACGGCGGTAACGGCAATTCTCGATTTCATCGGTTCCTCATGGTTGCATTGACGGGGCGCATCGCCCACGATTCCACCGCAGTCTAACCGGAGGATCGGATAATGAAAACGCGCGCCGCTGTGGCATTCGAGGCGGGAAAGCCGCTTGAGGTGACGGAGGTCAACCTCGAAGGCCCGAAAGCGGGCGAGGTCCTGATCGAGATCAGGGCAACCGGCATCTGCCATACCGATGAATTCACCCTTTCGGGCGCCGACCCGGAGGGCCTGTTCCCCGCGATTCTCGGCCATGAGGGCGCGGGCGTGGTGCTGGAATGCGGCCCCGGCGTCACATCTCTCAAGCCCGGCGATCACGTCATCCCGCTCTACACGCCCGAATGCCGCGAATGTGACTACTGCCTCAACCCCAAGACCAACCTCTGCCAGTCGATCCGCACCACCCAGGGCCAGGGCCTGATGCCGGACGGTACCTCCCGCTTCTCCATGCCCGACGGCACGCCGATCCTGCATTACATGGGCTGCTCGACCTTCTCCAAC
>NZ_JBKEAE010000085.1:0-2406 GCF_047971885.1 Tropicimonas sp.
GGTGACACGATAGCCACCGCCGGGCAGGGCCTCGATCCGGTCGGCCTTGCGGTCGGGCAGGATCTTCGCGCCCTTCCTTTCGGCCAGATACAGGTAGTTCTGATAGAGCGCATTCTTGGCCCCGGTCGGGCAGCCGGTCAGGCAGCCGCCGCAGAAATTGCAGCCGGTGCGTTTCGGGCCTTCGCCCCCGAAATAGGGGTCATCGACGGTCTTGTCCGGCTCGCCGAAGAAAATGGCGTTCTGGACCGCGCCGAACGTGTCCTCGGCCCCCATGCGGCGGGCCGTCAGGCGCAGGAATTCGTCCTGTTTCGTCAGTTTCGGGTTGATGCCGACCCCCAACATGCGCCGGGCGGTCTTGAAATGCGGGGACAGTTCGGCCTTCAGGTCCACACCAAGGCGCGTGACCTGCGGGTCATCGTAGAATTCGTCCTTGGGAGGCAGCATCACCGCGCCCCAGACCAGGCTGCCACCGCCGACGCCGACGCCGCCCACCACGTTCACATGCCGGAACATGTGCTGGGCGAAATAGCCGCGCATCCCAAGGCCGGGCATCCAGAGCAGCTTGAACGGGTTTTTCTTCGCGGCCTTGATGTCGTCGTTGCTGACCCGCCGGCCCTGTTCGGCCACCGCGACGCGCCAGCCCTTTTCCGACAGGCGCAGCGCGGATGTCGCGCCCCCGAAACCGCTGCCGATGATCAGATAGTCATAGTCATGGTTCTCTTGTGAATTGGTCATAATTCCATCCTCCCGACAGGTTCGCTGCCGGTCTTCCTCAATCGAGTTTTACCGGGGGACGATCGCCCCCGGCGCGATATGTCAGCGCTTTTTCAGGAACGCGGCGGCCTTGCTGGCGAGCCCGCCCCAGGGCGGTCCCATCTTTTCGAAGCCGTTGATGAAGCCGATCTTCAGCACCGAACGGGCATGGCTGAGACGGTAGAAACCGTCCTCGCCATGAAACGCACCGATACCGCTGGGGCCGATGCCGCCGAAGGGCAGCGTGTCCTGACCCACATGCAGCACGGTGCCGTTGATCGTGGTGCCACCCGAAATGGCGCCATCAAGGATCCTGCGCTCGGTCTGCTTGTCGTTGGTGAACAGGTACATGGCCAGCGGGCGGTCGTGGTCGCGGATATAGGCCAGCGCCTCGTCCAGCGTGTCATAGGGCTTGACCAGCAGCACCGGACCGAAGATTTCCTCGGTCATCAGCACGCCATCCTTCGGGGCGCCGATCACTACGGTGGGCGCGATCTTGCCGGTGCGGGCCACGTCGCTGTCATGGTGGGTCAGCACGGTGGCGCCGGCGGCGCGGGCTTCCTCGATCGCGTTCACCAGCCGCTGCCTGTGGCGGTCCGAGATGATCGAGGTATAGTCGGGGTTCTCGGCGATGCTGGCAAAGGATTTCTCGGCGCGGGCGATGACCGCCCTGGCGAACTCCTCGACCTTGGCGCGCGGCACCAGCGCATAATCCGGCGCGACGCAGATCTGGCCCGAGTTCGAGTATTTGCCGAAGGCAACGCTCCGGGCGGCCTTCTCGATCGAATAATCCTCGGCGACGATGACGGGCGACTTGCCGCCCAGTTCCAGCGTGACAGCGGTCAGGTTCTTCGAGGCCGCTTCCATCACCTTGCGCCCCACTGCGGTCGAGCCGGTAAAGATGATATGGTCAAAGGGCAGGGCGCTGAAACGTTGCGCGACCTCGGCCCCGCCGGTCACGACGGCGACTTCCTTTTCGTCGAAATACCTGGCGATCAGCGTCCGCAGAAGTTCCGAGAACCGGGGCGTGAATTCCGACGGCTTGATCATCGCGCGGTTGCCGGCGGCCAGCGCGTCGACCAGCGGCGTCAGCGAGGTCTGCATCGGGAAGTTCCAGGGCGCGATGATGCCGATGACGCCCAGAGGCTCGTGCCGGATACGGGCGGTCGCGGGTTTGAACGCCAGATCGACCGGGCGGCGGGTGTCGCGCATCCAGCGCTTGAGGTGCTTGCGGGTGTGGCGGACCGCGTTCAGGACCGGGACGATCTCGAACAGGCGCGACTCGTGGGTGGAGCGATTGCCGAAATCGGCGTTCATCGCCTCGACGAAGGCTTCGTCGTTATCGGCGACCAGCTTGCGCAGTCGCTCCAGCCGGTCAAGGCGCAGCTTGTAATCGGGGGCGGATTCGTCGCGCGAGGCGCGATATTGCAGGTCGAACAGCCGGCGGGTTTCGTCAGCCGTTTGCGGGAATTGCTTGAGCGCAGAATTTGTCATGTCGATTGCCTTTCCTGATCCTCCTCGGATGCACACAGAATAGGTGATGCCCGAGCGAATTGATTACCGCGACATTCCAGTTTCTTGACTTTGAGCGACAGGCCGGCGTGAGGGGGAGAATCGCCGGCTGGTCAGGGCTCTGATTCCACGTAAGGCTGC
>NZ_JBKEAE010000114.1:0-14840 GCF_047971885.1 Tropicimonas sp.
CCGTTCCCATAGGTATCGCCGCTCTTCCACAACTCGATCTGCGCCAGCACCTGATTGGTGAAGGAGGCGGACATGACGAAGGACGGATGCCCCGTGGCGTTGCCAAGGTTCAGCAGCCGCCCCTCGGACAGCAGGATCAGCCGGTTGCCATTCGGCATCTCGATCATGTCGACCTGATCCTTGATGTTGGTCCATTTCATGTTGCGCAGGGCGGCCACCTGAATCTCGTTGTCGAAATGGCCGATATTGCCGACGATCGCCATGTCCTTCATCGCGCGCATGTGCTCGATGCGGATCACGTCGCGGTTGCCGGTGGTGGTGACGAAGATGTCGGCCGTGTCGACCGCATCCTCCAGCCGGACCACCTCGAAGCCGTCCATCGCCGCCTGAAGGGCGCAGATCGGGTCGATCTCCGTCACTTTCACCCGCGCGCCGGCGCCGCGCAGGCTGGCGGCCGAGCCCTTGCCGACATCGCCGTAGCCGCAGACGACAGCGATCTTTCCGGCCATCATCGTGTCGGTGGCGCGGCGGATGCCATCCACCAGCGATTCCTTGCAGCCGTACTTGTTGTCGAACTTGGATTTGGTTACGGAATCGTTGACATTGATCGCCGGGAAGGGCAGCAGACCCTTCTCGTGAAGCTGGTAGAGGCGATGCACCCCGGTTGTCGTTTCCTCCGAGACACCCCGGATCATCCCGCGCTGGCGGACAAACCAGCCCGGCGTTTCGGCCATCCGCCGGCGAATCTGGTCGAACAGGGCGATCTCTTCGTCCGACCCCGGCGTTGCGATCAGGTTTTCCTCACCCTCTTCGACGCGCGCGCCGAGCAGGATATATAGTGTCGCATCTCCGCCATCGTCGAGGATCATGTTCGCGCCACCTTGCGGAAACCGGAAGATCCGGTCGGTGTAGGACCAGTATTCCGCCAGCGTTTCACCCTTGACGGCAAAAACCGGCACGCCGGCTTCGGCAATGGCGGCGGCGGCGTGATCCTGGGTCGAAAAGATGTTGCAGCTTGCCCAGCGCACCTCGGCACCCAGGGCGACAAGCGTCTCGATCAGCACGGCCGTCTGTATCGTCATGTGCAGCGAGCCGGCGATGCGCGCGCCGGCGAGCGGCCTGGTTGCGCCATATTCCGCGCGCAGCGCCATCAGCCCGGGCATTTCCGTCTCGGCGATATCAAGCTCCTTGCGCCCGAATCCGGCAAGGGAAATGTCTTTGACGATGTAGTCCTGCGGCACGGAACGCTCCTCGGATGGCTGGAAATCTGTCGCGGGCTGACGTAGCACCCGTTCCGACGACCGGCAAGGTCCGGGCGGAAGCACAGAACCGGGAGGACAAGGTGGCAGCGCAAACACGCGCCTGGCAGCGCATGTTATCGGGGCGGCGGCTCGACCTGCTCGATCCCACGCCGATGGATATCGAGATCGATGACATCGCCCACGGACTTGCCTTCGTGGCGCGCTGGAACGGCCAGACCAGAGGGGATTTTCCCTATTCCGTCGCCGAACATTCGCTTCTGGTCGAGGAGCTGTTTCGCCGCCTGCGACCGCGCGCGCCGACGAAATGGTGCCTCGCCGCGCTGTTGCACGATGCACCCGAATACGTGATCGGCGACATGATCTCGCCGGTCAAGGCAGCGGTCGGGCCGGACTACAGGGCGCTGGACGAACGGTTGACCGCAGCAGTTCATCTGCGTTTCGGCCTGCCCGCCGAACTGCCGAAAACGGTCAAGCAACAGATCAAACGGGCGGATCGGATCAGCGCCTGGCTCGAAGCAACGCAGATCGCCGGGTTCACCGAAACCGAATCCGACAGGTTTTTCGGCAAGCCGAAGCCGCAGGATATCGACGGGCTGACGATCCGCCTGCGGCCGCCGGTCGAAGTCCGGTGCCGCTTTGCGGCGCGTCTTGCGGAACTGCTGGCGGTGGCGGGCTGATCAGCCAGGGCAGATATCGCCGGCCCAAAGCGCCGCGATCCGCCCGTCGTCGCCCAGACGCCCGCGCACACCGCCGGAGTCGAACGAGCCATCTGCCGGCCCGACACCGGGATAGGATCCGCCAACCCTCAGGCCCGACGCCGTAGCGACCCGGCCCGCACCGGAATGCCAGCCACGCAGATCGCCGTTGCGAAACGCCAGCGAGAAACCGCCCGCCCAGTTCACCGTTGCCAGACTGCCTCCGCTGCAGGCCGGCAGGCTGCCGGACCCGCCCGGCGGCTCGCCAAGTACCCTGGTAACCGCCTGGACGGCCCCCGCCTGTGCCCGGCCGAACCCGATCTCTAGCCCTGTGCCGGCGACCCCCAGACCGTCCGGCTTCAGGATCAGGTCGCCGGATGGCCCGGCAGATTTCCCGGATGGCGCGCAGGCCGAAAGAACGGCCATGCCCAGGGCAACGGTACAGGCGATGGCAACCCTGCCGCGTGCCGCTGCCACCTAGCGCGGGCTCCGCTTCGCAAGGATGCGCTGCAGCGTGCGCCGATGCATGTTGAGCCGCCGCGCAGTCTCGGAAACATTGCGGTCGCACAGTTCATAGACCCGCTGGATATGCTCCCACCGCACCCGGTCGGCCGACATCGGGTTTTCGGGAGGCGGCGGCAGCGCATCGCCGTTGGCAAGCAGGGCAGCGGTCACATCGTTGGCGTCGGCCGGTTTCGACAGGTAATCGGTGGCGCCGATCTTTACCGCAGCGACAGCCGTCGCGATGGCCCCGTAACCGGTCAGCACCACCACCCGCGCGTCGGGGCGTTTTTCGCGAATGGTCTCGACCACATCGAGCCCGTTGCCATCCTCAAGCCTGAGGTCGACCACCGCATAGGCCGGCGGACGCGCGGTCGCGACCGCCTTGCCGGCGGCAACGGACTGGGCCATCTCGGGCTCGAAACCGCGTTTTTCCATCGCCCGGGCCAGACGGCGCAGGAACGGTTCGTCATCGTCGACGATCAGCAGGGATCTGTCTTCGCCGATATCCTGTAGTTCACGCTCCGCCATCGGCACCCTCCGACATGGAATTATCTGTTGGGCAGACAGTAGTGGCATGTCGCCACTGCGTCAAACAGATGCGGTCTGCATCCGCTGCATCGCCGCCATTCAGAGTTTTTCCAAGAAACACTGTACCTTGTCGGCGAGTTGTTCGCCAGTCAGTTCGCGACGGAAATACTCGACGAATCCGGTTTCGGGCATCACCAGATAGGTAAAGGTCGAATGATCTATCAGGTAGTATTCGTCTTCCGGATCGCGAATGGAGAAATAGGTCCGATAGGCTTTCGAGGCGGCGCGTATCTGTTCCTCGCTGCCGGTGAGACCCAGCATGTCGGGGTGAACGTTATGGGTAAAATCCGCCATCGCGCGCGCATCGTCGCGCCCGTAATCGACCGAAACGAACACCGGCTGCACGTCGAAGCCGCGCTCCTTGAGCACATCCACGGCTTCGGCATTGCGCACCGTATCGAGCGGACAGACATCCGGGCACTAGGTATAGCCGAAATACAGCAGCGACGGTCTGGTGAAAATCTCCCTGTCGGTCACCGTTTCGCCCGTCTCGCTGACGAGTTCCAGCGGCCCCCCGATATCGCCCGGGCCGCCGGCAACGGCACCGCTTCTGCATTCGGCAAAGGGATCGTCTGGCGCGCGCGTTGCCACGAACGCCGCCGTGCCGGCCACCAGCGCGACAATTGCAACTGCCGACGCAACGACATAGGTGCGCGTATTCATCGGTTCCTTCCTTTCCGGCTCCGCCAGCTTCCTGCCGGCATTGCGCAGCCGGACAAACGATTGCAGGTTGAACGGAGCCCAGCAGCGGAGAAGCTATATGGATAGCCCTTCTTTTCCGGTTTTCGACGGAATGTCGAGAAGCCAATGGGTCAGGTTGCGCACGCTCATCGTGCTGCGCTGGATCGCCATTGCCGGACAGATCGCAACCATCGTGGTTGCCAGGGGTTATTTTCACCTCGATATCCCCGTCGGGCTCTGCCTGCTGGCGATCGGTATCGCGATTGTCGCCAACCTGCTGGCGATTTTCGTCTACCCGCAGAACAAGCGGCTCTCCGAGAACGAAACCGTCCTGACGCTTCTGTTCGATGTCGCGCAGCTTTCGTTCCTGCTTTATCTCACCGGTGGCCTGAACAACCCGTTCGCGCTGCTGATCCTTGCCCCGGTCATCATCGCCGCCACGACGTTGCGGTTGCATTCGACATTGTTTGTCGCCGGCGCCGCGATCCTCTTTATCACCCTGATGTCGTTGTTTTACCTTCCGCTGCGAACCGAGCAGGGGCAGGTGCTCGAAATGCCCGGGATCTTCCGCTTCGGCTTCTGGGTGGCCATCGTGATCGGAATCGGGTTTCTCGCGCTTTATGCCCGCCGTGTCGCGACCGAGGTTCATTCGATGTCCGAAGCGCTGGCGGCTACGCAGATGGCGCTGGAACGCGAACACAAGCTTACCGATCTTGGCGGGGTTGTGGCCGCTGCGGCGCACGAGCTTGGCACGCCGCTGGCGACGATCAAGCTGGTCAGCTCCGAACTGATGGAAGAACTCGAAGGCGACGACGCGTTGTACGAGGACGCCGCGCTGATCCGCGGGCAGGCCGACCGTTGCCGCGACATTCTCCGCTCGATGGGCCGCGCCGGCAAGGACGACCGGCACATGCGGCAGGCGCCGCTCGACACGGTGATCCGCGAGGCGGCGGATCCCCATCGCGACCGGGGCAAGACCATTCACTACAACGTCGCGCCCGCCGCCGGGGGATCGAACCGTCAGCCATCGATCTTTCGCCGGCCCGAGATCATTCACGGTTTGCGAAATCTCGTTCAGAACGCGGTCGACTTCTCCGCCGGAAACGTGTGGGTCGATGCAAGCTGGACCGACAGCCGGGTCGTCATTCGCATCTCCGACGACGGAATGGGGTTTCCGCCTCAGGCGCTCGGGCGCATCGGCGATCCCTTCATGAAAATCCGCAAGACCCGCGCCGAGATTTCGCGGCGCCCGGAATACGAAGGCATGGGGCTGGGTCTTTTCATCGCGAAGACGTTGCTGGAACGCTCGGGCGCCGAACTGGCCTTTGCCAACGGTGCCGATCCGTTTCTGACCGAATCCGAACGCCCCGAGCGCAGTGGCGCGATCGTCGAGGTTGCCTGGCCACGCGACAGGATCGTGGCAGACGAGGAAGAGGCTGGCGGCGGGTTGGGTGAGAATTCGCGCATCAGAATTGCCTGAAATATTCCATAATTAACGGACGTTTAACCAATCGGGAACGATTATTCCGCCAACCCCCGGGGAAAGGTTGCGTGACGGGATGAACGTCGATCTGTCCGTTGGAATTGTGATTCTCGCGTCGTCATTCGCCTCGGCACTGCTGGCGCTTCATGTCGTTGGCAGGCAGCTTCCCGGACGGCACGTAAGCTGGACCCCGCTCGACAAGCTGGGCGATCCGGTCGCGTTGCTGTTTCGCGGACGCGATCTTGTCGATGCGACTCCGGCTGCCCGGGCGCTAATGGAAACCGGCCCCGGATTTCTCGACGATCTGTCACGCACGATTGCGGCGCTGGGCCGGCGCTTCCCCGACATGGAGGCGGCGCTGGGCACCCTTCCCGACCGGCATCGCGTCGTCCTGCACGCTGCGGACGGCGAGGCGGAACTGGAAGCGGAATGGCGCAGCGATCTTGTGCGCGTGGTGCTTCACGAACGCCTGTGCGCGCCGGACGCTCCTCCACCCGATCACCTGAGTCATGCCGCCCTGACAGAGGAGCTTGCCACCCTGCGCCGCGTGATAGACGACGCGCCGATACTGGTGTGGAAAGAGGACGCGGCGGGTGCGGTGCGCTGGGCGAACGGCGCCTATGTCGACCTTGCGCTGCGCCTGCAACCCGAAGGCGAGCCGCTTGGCTGGCCGCTTCCCCGCGTTTTCGGCCAGCGCCCCGCCGGCCCCGATCCGGCCGAACCGCCGCGGCGCCTTTCGGTGACGGTCCCCGGGTTCGACGAGCCGCGCTGGTATGACAGTTTCAACGAGAATCTGGGCGACGAGATTCTGATATTCGCCCTTCCCGCAGACAGGCTGGTTCACGCCGAGGCCACGCTGCGCGAATTCATGCAGACCCTCACCAAGACCTTCGCGCATCTGACCACCGGTCTTGCCGTTTTCGACCGGGAGCGGCGCCTGGTGCTTTTCAATCCGGCACTTACCGATCTCTCGGCACTCGAGCCGCAATTCCTCAGCACCCGGCCGACCCTGTTCGAATTCCTCGACCGGCTGCGCGAAAGGCAGCGCATGCCCGAGCCCAAGGATTACAAGAACTGGCGTCAGCAGATCGCGGCGATGGAATGCGCCGCCGCCTCGGGCAGACATCTGGAAACCTGGTCGCTGCCAACGGGCCAGACGTTCCGCGTCACCGGGCGGCCACATCCCGACGGCGCGGTCGCGTTCCTGTTCGAGGACATCAGCGCCGAAATCTCGCTGACGCGCGGTTTCCGCGCGGAACTGGAGCTTGGCCAGTCGGTTCTCGACACGCTGGACGAGGCCATCGCCGTATTCTCGTCGTCCGGCGCTCTGGTCCTGACCAACGCCGCCTACCGGCTGGCATGGAACCACATGGCCGACGATACGCTCGCCACAACGGGGATCGTCGACGCGACCCGTCATTGGCAGGCACTCTGCCAGCCGACGCCGGTGTGGGGCGATCTACGCGATTTCGTACGTGAATCGGGCGAACGCGCCGAATGGAACGCCGATGTCAGACTCAGCGACGGTTCGGCCGTCGCCTGCCGGTTCGCGCCGGTTGCCGGCCATGCCACACTGGTGGTATTCAGCCCCATTCCGCCGGTTATCGGCGCGCGATCTTCCGCACCCCTTCCGCTCGCCGTTCGCCTGTCCTGACACGAAGTTGCCCGGCACCGCAATGCACGGTTGCAGGCGCGCCGCCGCTGGCTAGTGTGCCGCTATGACAATCGACAATGCTCATCAGGGATCCGCAAGGATCGCGCTCGCCGGTCCCGGGGCAACCGACAGGCTTGGGCAGGTGCTCGGCCGCCTGCTTCGTCGCGGCGACACGGTGCTGCTTTCCGGCCCCATCGGCGCCGGCAAAAGCCATCTTGCCCGCGCGATCATTCGCACACGGCTTGCCGAAAGCGGCGCCCCGCCCGAGGACATCCCCTCGCCGACCTATACGCTGGTACAGACCTATTCCTGCGGCGATACCGAGATATGGCACGCCGATCTCTACCGGCTGTCCGGACCGGACGAGATACAAGAGCTTGGGCTCGACATGGCCTTTGCCCACGCGATCTGCCTTGTCGAATGGCCCGACAGGCTGGGCGAACTGACACCGCGGAACGCCCTGACCGTCACACTTTCGCTCGTTGGCGATGGCCGTATCGCAGAGCTTGGCTGGTGCGCGCCGCGCTGGGAGCCGACTGTCGCACAACTGTCTGCCATCATGGAGTATGAACCGTGAACCGTCAGGCACGGCGCGACCGCTTCGTCGCCACCGCCGGATGGGCGGAAAGCGCTGCAACCCCGCTCGCCCCCGATTCGTCGAACCGCCGGTACGAGCGGCTCGGCCGGTCCCGCGACGGCAGCACCGCCGTTCTGATGGATGCGCCACCGGGAGCGGGCGAAGATGTGCGCCCGTTCATCCGGATCGCCGAGCATCTGAAGGGGCTGGGGCTTTCGGCGCCGGAAATCCTCGCCGCCGACCCGGAGTCCGGTTTCCTGCTGCTGGAAGATCTGGGCGACGGGATATTCACCCGGTTGATCGAAAAGGGCACAGCCAACGAGGAGGAGCTTTATCGCGCCGCCGTCGATGTGCTTCTGGAATTGCATCGGCACCCCGCGCCACCCGATCTTGCCATCTTCACGGCCGATCAGCTTGCCGGGGCGGGCGATCTGGCGCTTGGCCATTATGCCCCGTGCGGCGACCGGCCGGTGAAGCGGGCGGATTTCGACCGGCTGAGGCGGTTGTTCCGAACCGCCCTCGCCGGTCTTCAGCCCGCGCAACCCGTAATGGCGCTCAGGGATTTTCACGCCGAAAACCTGCTCTGGTTACCGGACAGGGCCGGAACGCGGCGTGTCGGACTGCTCGATTTTCAGGACGCCTTCGCCGGCCACCCGGCTTACGATCTCGTCTCGCTGCTGGAGGATGCGCGGCGCGATGTTCCGCCGGCGCTGCGCGATGCGATGGTCGCCCATTATGCCCGGCGGGCGGCGCTCGATCCTGTCGCGTTCGAAGGCGCCTGCGCCGTGCTCGGCGCCCAGCGCAATCTGCGGATTCTCGGTGTCTTCGCGCGCCTGTCGAAGCACCTCGGCAAACCGCGATATGCAGAGTTCATCCCCCGTGTCTGGGGTTATCTGCAGCGCGATCTCGCCCATCCGTCGCTGGCGCCCCTTGCCGCCTTCGTCGCCGAAGCGCTGCCGGGCCCGTCGCCCGAACGGCTGCGCATGTTGCACGAACCCGCCCCCGGCGGTGCCCCGCAGGCGGCAATGTGTTTCGGCGCCGGTTTCGGTACCCGGATGGGCGCGCTGACCCGTGACAGGCCGAAACCCCTGATCGAGGTTGCGGGCAGCACATTGCTCGACCGCACACTCGATCTTGTTGTCGAGGCGCAGGTTCCCCGGCGCGTGGTCAACACCCATTACCGGGCAGGGCAGATCGCAAACCACCTGGCCGCCCGCCCCGACATCCTGCTGTCGCACGAGGTGCCCGATATCCTCGAAACCGGCGGCGGGCTGCGCAGGGCACTGCCGCTGCTGGCCGGCGATCCGGTTTTCACCCTCAACACCGATGCGGTCTGGACCGGCCGGAACCCTCTCGCCGAGCTTGCGCAGGCATGGGACCCCGCGCGCATGGATGTGCTGGTGCTGCTGATCCACCCTGCCCGCGCAACCGGTCACCGGGGCGCGGGCGATTTTTCGGTCGCACCGGACGGGCGGCTGGCCCGCGGGCAGGGCAGTATCTATTCCGGTGCTCAGATCCTGCGCACCGAAGGTCTGGCGGCGATCCCTGACGAGGTGTTTTCGCTCAACCTGCTCTGGGACCGGGTGATCGCGGCGGGGCGGATGTTCGGGGTCTGGCACGACGGCGGATGGTGCGATGTCGGACTGCCCGAGAACATCGCCATGGCCGAGGCGATGCTGGCGGAGGGCGCCGATGGCTGATCTGGCAAAGGCCCGGCTCTTTGCCGTGCCCTGCGGTGTCGACTATCCCGAAGCGCTGATTGCCGGGCTCGCGCGCAGGCTGCCGGCGGACGACCCGGCCGCCTGGGCCAGGACGACGGTTTTCGTCAATTCCGGCCGGATGAGCCGCCGCCTGCGGGACATGTTCGACAAGGGGCCGGCGCGCCTGCTGCCCCGGATCAGGCTGATCGCGGATCTTGCCCGGGAGACCGGCTTTCCCGATATCCCGCCCCATCTCGACCCGCTGCGGCTGAGGCTCGATCTCGCGCGCCTGCTGCTCGACCTGATCGGCGCTGGCCGGATCCACGCGCCGCGCGCATCGGTCTTCGATCTGGCCGACGGACTTGCCGCGCTGATCGACGAGATGCATGGCGAGGGGGTCGAGCCCGAGGATCTGGCGGCGCTCGATGTCGGCGCCTTTGCCGCCCACTGGCAGCAGGGCCGCGCCATTGTCGATGCGGCCTTCACCCATTTCGGGTTGCGGGACGACATGCTTGCCGGCGCCGAGGCCCGCCGCCGCCGGGTTATTGCTGCGCTCGCCGACCGCTGGCAGGACGCTCTGCCCGCCGGGCATCTGGTGATCGCCGGCTCTACCGGTTCGCGCGGCGCAACCCGCATGCTGATGGAGGCCATCGCGCGGTTGCGCAACGGATATGTCGTGCTGCCGGGGTTCGATTTCGACCAGCCCGGCCCGGTCTGGAATGCGCTGGACAGTGCGCGCGGCAGCGAGGATCACCCACAGTTCCGCTTTCATCGGATCCTGCGCGATCTGAGGCTTGCGCCGCACGAAGTGACGCCCTGGACCGGAACCGCACCCGCCGCACCCGAACGCAACCGGCTGCTTTCGCTGGCGCTACGTCCCGCGCCCGTGACCGACCAGTGGCGAAGCGAGGGCAAGGCACTTGCCGGCACGCTGGGATCTGCCACCGCCGGCATGGCGCTGCTGGAGGCGGCCGATCAGCGATCCGAGGCGGGAGCGATTGCCGTCCGGCTGCGGCAGGCGGTGGCGGATGGGCAGACCGCCGCGCTGATCTCGCCCGACCGGAACCTGACCCGGCGCGTCGCGGCCTCCCTGCAACGCTGGGGCATCGAACCCGACGATTCCGCCGGCGAACCGCTACAGCAGACGGCCCCCGGCCGCTTCCTGCGCCATGTTGCCGCGTTGCGTATCGACCGGCCGGACCTGCCCGCATTCCTGACGCTGCTCAAACATCCGCTCACCGCGTCGAGCGACGGGGTACGCGGGCCGCATCTGCGCTGGACGCGCGAACTGGAATTGCGCTTGCGCCGCCGGGCGGTGATCCGGCCCGGGCGCGCCGATCTTGCCGCGTGGGCCGCAAGGGGCGCCGACGATGGCCGGCGCGAATGGGCCGACTGGCTTGCCACATTGCTCGAAGAGGCGCCCGAACCGCACGCGATGACCGTCGGCGTCCACGTCGCGCGCCACCGGGCGCTTGCCGAACGTCTTGCCGCAGGGCCCGGCATGGTCGGCAGCGGCAGGCTGTGGCAGGAACGGCCCGGCGAGGCTGCGGAAGCGGCGCTGCAACACCTTGGCGCGGCCGGTGACAGCGGCGGGCACCTGACCACGCGCGACTATTCCAATCTGCTACGGGCGCATCTGTCGGCGCTCAGCGTGCAGGACCCGACACGCCCCCACCCCGAGGTGATGATCTGGGGCACGCTCGAGGCGCGGGCGGGCGGTGCCGATGTGGCAATTCTTGCCGGGCTCAACGAGGGAAGCTGGCCCGCCCTGCCGGCGCCCGACACGTGGCTCAACCGGCGGATGCGGCAGGAGGCGGGGCTTCTGTCGCCCGATCGCAGTATCGGGCTGGCGGCGCACGATTTCCAGCAGGCCATTGCGACGCATGAGGTGCTGCTGACCCGTGCCCTGCGCGATCAGGAGGCGGAAACGGTTCCCTCGCGCTGGCTTAACCGGCTGACCAACCTTCTGGGCGGACTGGGCAAGGAGGGTACGGCGGCGCTCGAAGGGATGCGGACGCGGGGCAGAACACTGGCCGCACAGGCCGCCGCGCTCGACCGGCCCGCAGTCCGGGTTCCACCCGCGCCACGCCCGTCGCCCTGCCCGCCGCTTGATATGCGGCCGCGCGAACTGGCGGTGACGCGGGTCACCCAACTCATCCGTGACCCCTACGCGATCTATGCTTCCCACATCCTGAGGCTGCGCCCGCTGGCACCCCTCCTGCCCGAGGCGGACGCGCGGACAAAGGGGACGATCCTGCACAAGGTCATGCAGGCGTTCGTCGCAAGCGACGAGGCGCGCGGCAACGATGAAGCCTGTGCAACGCGCCGTCTCGCGAAAATCGCGGCACAGATCCTGGCGCAGGATGCCCCGACCGAGGCTGCCCGGGCGCTCTGGCATGCCCGGTTGATGGCCGCCGCACCGCGCCTGATCGCAGATGAGTTCCGGCGACAGGCCGAAGGTATGCCGGTTCTGACCGAAAAATCCGGCGGTCTGGCGCTCGATGGCATGGAATTCCGCCTGACAGCCCGACCGGACCGGATCGACCGCCTGAACGACGGGACCTATGCGATCTACGATTACAAATCCGGCAATCCGCCCAGCAAGGATCAGGTCAGGCATTTCGACAAGCAACTGCCACTGGAAGCGGCGCTTCTCGAGCGTGGCGGCTTCGAAACCCTGCGCCGCGCACCGGTTGAAAGACTGGGTTACATTTCGCTGGGCGTAAACGGGGCCGACCGGGTGCTGGATATCATGGATGACGACGGTCGCCTTGCCGATGTCGCGTGGGAGCGACTGCACCGGCTGATCGCCGCCTATGGCCGGCGTGATCAGGGCTATACCACGATCCGCGCCGCCGAAACCACCCGGTTCGAAGGCGACTACGACCACCTTGCGCGTTTCGGCGAATGGGATCTGACCAGCGACGCGGTCCCGATAATCGTCGGCCGACCGGAGGAAAACGGATGAACCCACCGGACGAAGCCACCGCCCGGCAGATTGAGGCGGCGAACCCGCGGGCTTCGACCTGGCTGTCGGCCAATGCCGGCTCGGGCAAAACGCGGGTTCTGACCGACCGTGTGGCACGGCTGCTGCTGAACGGCACCCCGCCCGAGAACATCCTCTGCCTGACCTATACCAAGGCAGCGGCGGGCGAGATGCAGAACCGGCTGTTCCGGCGGCTCGGCGACTGGGCGATGCAGGACGACGACGGACTGCGTGCGGCACTGGCGGAACTGGGCGTTGCCGAGGCACTCGACGGCGATACCCTGGCGCGGGCACGGCGCCTTTTCGCCGCTGCCATCGAAACGCCCGGCGGGCTGAAGATCCAGACCATCCACAGCTTCTGCGCCGGGCTTCTGCGCCGCTTTCCGCTGGAAGCCGGGGTCAGCCCGGGATTTGCCGAACTGGACGACAGCGCCGCGCGGGTGCTGCGATCCGAGGTGCTGGACCATCTTGCCAAGGTCGAGCCGGCCATTTTCGCCGACATGGCGGCGCGCGTCAGCGACGAGGACATGACCGGGCTTGCGGCGCAGATCTCGTCACACCGGAGCGAATTTCCCCACCATCCCGACCGCGACGCGGTGCTGGAGCTTTACCGGCTTTCTGTCGGCCTGACCCCGGCGGACATCCTTGGCGATCTGGCAGCGGACACGGGCCTGCTGACAACCATCGCAGAGGTTCTTCAGGGCCAGTCGGCAACCATGCTCGCGCTAGCCGCCGATCTGCGGCAGGTTGCGGCGGCGGGAGTTTCGGAGGCATCTTTTGCACTGCTGACAAAACGCTGTCTCTATGCCTCGGGCGAAAATGCCGGCCGGCCCAAACCCGGCGCGCTGACGAAAAAGGCACGCGAGGCGCTCGGCCCGCTGGCCGGTGAATTCGACAGCCTGAGCAGCGCGGTGGCCTGCGCCAGCGACCGCCTCAAGGCGCTGGCTTCGGCCGAGGCAACGCTGGCGCTCCATCGTTTCGCCGCCGTATTCCTGCCCGAATATGCCCGCCGCAAGGAAGAGGGCGGCTGGCTCGACTTCGACGATCAGATCCAGATGGCCGAAAAACTGCTCTCCCGACCCGGTATCGCCGATTGGGTGCTGTTCCGTCTCGACGGCCAGATCGACCATGTTCTGGTGGACGAGGCGCAGGACACCAGCCCGCTGCAGTGGAAGGTGATCGAACATCTGACGCGCGAGTTCACTTCAGGCTCCGGCACGACCGAAGCCGGGGAGCGCTCGATATTCGTCGTCGGCGATCTCAAGCAGTCGATCTATTCGTTCCAGGGGGCCGATCCGCAGGGATTCATTCGTATGCGCGAGGCCTTCGCCGTGCGGCTCGGGCATCTCGACCTGACCCTGCAGCAACTCGAACTGCAATATTCCTTCCGGTCCTCGGGCGAGGTGCTGCGCACGGTCGATGGCGTCTTCGCGCAGGAAAACCCGCACGGGCCCGATCAGGCCGTCCGGCATATCGCCTTCAGGCGGCATCTCCCGGGCCGCGTCGATCTGTGGCCGCTGGTAGAGCCTGCCCCGAAGGCCGGGCGCGAAGACTGGTATCAGCCGGTCGACATGGTGGGCGAACGGCATCACACCGTCGTACTGGCCGACAGGATTGCCACGCAGGTGCGCGCGATGGTGGATCACGGCTTCATCTGGTCGGAAACGGACGGCCGCTTCGCGCCGCGCCCGGTCACCGAAGGCGACGTTCTGATCCTCGTCCAGAGCCGCGGTCCGCTGTTTCACGAGATCATCCGCGCCGCCAAGGCGGCGGGGCTGAACGTTGCCGGCGCCGACGTTCTGAAACTGGGCGAGGAACTGGCGGTGCGCGACATCCGCGCCGCGCTCTCCTTTCTTGCAACCCCCGAGGACGACCTGTCGCTTGCCGCCATCCTGCGCTCGCCACTGCTCGGCTGGTCCGAGGCGGAGCTTTACGATCTGGCGGCAAACCGCGCGACGACCGACGGGAGAACCGAATTCCTGTTCCGGGCGCTGCGCCGCAGGCAGGCGGAATTTCCCGCAACCTGGGCGATGCTGTCCGATCTGCGCGACAGCGCCGATTTCCTGCGCCCCTACGACCTGATCGAAAAGCTGCTGGTCCGCCATGACGGACGGCGCAGGCTGGTGGCGCGGCTGGGGGACGAGGCATCGGACGGGATCGACGCGCTGCTGGCGCAGGCGCTTGCCCACGAACGTGACGAGGTGCCCAGCCTGACCGGCTTCCTGGCCCGGATGGAAGGGGCGGAGATCGACATCAAGCGCCGCGCCGAAGGCCGGGGCACCAGGATGCGGGTGATGACGGTACATGGCGCCAAGGGGCTGGAATCGCCCATCGTCATCCTTCCCGATACCGCGTTTCGCCGTGCGCCGCACGAATTTCGCGGCGATATGCTGACCTCGGACAGGGGCGGTATCTTCTGGGCCGGCAACAGGGCGGACAGCCCCGAAGTGCTGAACAACCTGCGCGCCGACGCGATCGGCAAGCGCCAGGACGAGGCGCAGCGCCTGCTCTACGTTGCCATGACCCGTGCCGAGCAATGGCTGATCGTCGCGGCAGCGGGCGATCTGGGAAAGGGCGGGGACAGCTGGTACGAACAGGTTCGGAACGGGATGCTGGCCGCCGGCGCCTCGGCCCGGGAGTTCGACGGTGGTCCGGGGCTGCGGCTCGAATCCGCGCAATGGGCCGGCGCAACCCGTCCGGCGCCGCCGGA
>NZ_JBKEAE010000197.1:0-8340 GCF_047971885.1 Tropicimonas sp.
ACGACATAGGAGATCAGGTCATAGGCACCCTCCTCCTGCGTCAGTTCCAGCGTCTGGCGCTCGCGCAGCTTGAGGTAGGGCAGCATGTCCACCTCGACCTCGATGCCGGTCTCTTTGGTGAACTCCGGCAGGACCTTGATCACCGCATCGTAATGCGGGGTCGACGGAAAGTTCACCACAAGGGTGGTTCCCGCGTAGTCGGCATAGGGGTTGGCCAGCGCCGCAGAGGCGCTGATCGCCAGAACGGCCGTTCCGGCCCTCCCCATTCTGGACAATCCGTTCAGCATTGGTTTCCTCCTCCCAGTTGTTGATCCTGCGCCTAGAGCGCCAGCCCGGTTTCCCTGTCGAACAGGTGAATGGCTTCGGGGCGCAGGGCAAAACGCAGTGTTTCGCCAAGCGCGATGGGTGTTTCGGACTTGAGTTCGACCGTGATGTCCTCGCCGCCGCATTTGCAGAGCAGCACCGATTGCGCACCGATATATTCTGCCAGCGAAACCCGCAGCAGCATCGCGGTATCGTCCGGTGCCTGCGGATCGAAGTTCAGGTCCGACGGACGGATGCCCATCACCACCTCGCGCGCATTCTGCGCACGCGCGCGGGCCGCCAGATCCGCAGGCAAGGTGATGCGAAACCCGTCGCCCTCGGCAAAAAGCGCGCCATCCCCGATCAGGGACACCTGCATGAAATTCATCGGAGGCGAGCCCAGAAAACCGGCGACAAACCGGTTGGCGGGCCGCTTGAACAGTTCTTCCGGCGAGCCCTGCTGCTGGATTCTGCCGCCCTGCATGACGACGATCCGGTCGGCGAGCGTCATTGCCTCTACCTGATCGTGGGTGACATAGATCATGTTTTTCTTCACACGCTGGCGCATCAGCGCCAGTTCCGCCCGCATCTGGCCGCGCAGCTTGGCATCGAGGTTCGACAGCGGCTCGTCGAAAAGAAAGGTCGAACTGTCGCGCGTCAGCGCCCGTCCCATCGCAACCCGCTGGCGTTGCCCGCCCGAAAGCTCGCCGGGTTTGCGGTGCAGATAGTCGGTAAGGCCCAGCATCTGCGCAACCTCGCGCACCTTGCGGTCGATCTCGTGCTTCGGGGCCTTCTGAAGGCGCAGCGCAAAGGACATGTTCCTGGCGATGTTCATATGGGGGTAGAGCGCGTAATCCTGAAACACCATCGCCAGATCGCGGTCTTTCGGTTCCAGCCGGCTGATGGGCCGGTCGTCCATGTAGATCTCGCCCGCGCTCACACTGTCGAGCCCGGCGATCATCCGCAGGGTGGTGGACTTTCCGCAACCCGAGGGGCCGACCAGAACGGTAAACTCGTTCTCCGCCATCTCGAGGTTGATGTCGTGCAACACCTCGACCACCCCGTAGCGCTTCACAAGTCCGTCCAACCGAATCCTTGGCATGGTGTCCTCATCGTCAGATCATCAGAGGTTATGCATGCAAACAGAAAAGTAAATATACAAAATTGCCATCGCCCTCAAACCCGCCTAGATTGAGACCGCATCGGGTGCGGCAGGGGGCGATCGGCAGACAATGAAAGCAAGAGCCAGAACAGACGTCGAAATTCCGCGGATTTCTGCGGTTCAGAAGGTCGTAGGTACGCTGATCGACGAGATCTCGGCAGGTATCCTGACCCCGGGCGAGCGTATCGACGAAGTACAGCTTGCCAATCGGCTCGGCGTCTCGCGAACCCCTGTCCGCGAGGCGCTGAACCAGCTTGTGGCACAGCGCATACTTGTCGCCGGCGAGCGGCGAGGCGTCCGCGTGGTGCAGTATTCGCAAAGCGAGCTTTCTCAAATATTTGAAGTCATGTATGAAATCGAGATCGCCTGCGCGCGGATGGCGGCGCAGCGGCTGACGCTCCTGTCAAGATCCGAGATCGAACTGGCGCAGACGGCCTGCATAAAAGCCGCCGAAACCGGCGACAGGATCGCCTACATGCGCGCCAACGACAATCTTCATCAGGCAATCTACAAGGCGACGGGAAACGAATTCATGCAGGAGCTCGCTTCGGAATTCCGCCGCCGCACCGGCCCCTTCCGGGCCAAGAAATTCGCCGCCCCCGAGGATCTGATAGCCTCGGCCAGAAGTCACGAGTCGCTGCTCAGAAGCATCTTCTCGGCCGATTCCCATGCAGCGTCAACCAGTATGCGCGAGCATATGGAAGCCAGTTTCCTGCAAACGCTCGAAGCGTTCAGGAACGGATAGGTCTGCCCAACGGCGGTCGATTTCATGTTTGCATACAAACCATGTGATTTGTATGTTGAGCCGGAAACCGAGTCAGGAGGCTGCCATGGGCGTCAACGAAACCAGGATTTACCCGATCAACACCGGCTGGCTGGAGGGGGATCTGGGCACCTACATCTTCTGGAAGGGGCCTGCGGGCAAGAAGATGTGGCAGCCTGTCTACACCTATTACATCGACACCGGCGAGCACAAGATCCTGGTCGACACCGGCCTGTGTGACGAGGAGCGCGCCACCCGCTATCACCACAAGTGCCAGAAACGCGGCTGTCTTCAGGTGCACGAACATCTGAAACAGAAGCTCGGCATCGACCCGTCCGAAATCGACGCCATCGTTTTCACCCACCTGCATTGGGATCATGTCCAGAACATGAAGGAGTTTCCCAACGCCCGCTACATCGCGCCCAAGGCCGAGATCGAAATGGCCTACAACCCGCTCCCGCTCTATTACCGCACCTATGAATGCGGCATCCTGGGGATCGAGCCTGCCTATGCCGGCTGCGTCTTCGAGGCGGTCGAGGACGAGTGCGAGGTGCTTCCCGGCATCACCATGTTCCACACCCCCGGCCATTCGGTCGGCCATATGGCGGTGACGGTGGCCACCAGCGCCGGCGATATCGTGATCTGCGGCGATGCGATCTTCAACGAGCGCAACCTCGAGCCCAACGCCGACGAGATGTGGCGCTACTGGGTTCCCGCGCGGTTCGTGAACGCCTACGAGGGCTGGAAATCGGTCGAGGAGATCGACAAGCGCGCCGATTACGTTCTGGCCTGCCACGACAAGGCCAACGCCCGCTCCGATGTCTATCCTTTCGAGGGCATGAAGCTGCGCAAGCGGCGCCAGTTCATCCCCGGGTTCCAGTTCTATTTTGCCGACATGCCGCCGGGCGCGGCAGAAAGGGCCGCTCCCGCCATGAAACCCGGCGAGGTCGCGGCATATCTCGCCTCGCTCGAACCGCCGACACCGGACGATCCGTCCTGATCCGATGCTGATCGCCCTCGATACCCTCGACGCGGCGCTCGACGGGGTCGGGGCGGTTGTCGTGGACCAGTATGGCGTGCTGCACGACGGCAGCGCGCCATATTCCCTTGCCGTCGAAACGCTCCAACGGCTGCGGGCACGCGGCACCCGGATTGCCGTGCTGTCGAACTCCGGCAAGCGCGCGCAGCCCAATGCCGACCGTATCGCCGCGATCGGTTTTCCGCCGGACCTGTTCGAATGCACCATGACTTCCGGCGAGGCGCTGTGGCGGGACATGCGGTCGGGCAGGCTGGCATTTCCGGCGCTTTATCCGATCACCCGCGCCATGCACGATGCGAAAAGCTGGGCGGAGGGGCTCGATGTGGTCTTTTCCGGCATCGACAGTGCCGATGCGGTGCTGCTGATGGGACTGCCGGACAATGCGCAGGCCGAAGATTGCCGGGGCATTCTCGAACGGGCGCGGATGCGGGATATTCCCGTCCTGTGCTCGAATCCCGACCGCGCAGCACCCCGCGCCGACGGAAGGTGCGTCATTTCTCCCGGGGCGCTTGCCCATGCCCATGCGGAGGCTGGCGGCAGGGTGATATTTTACGGCAAACCCCATCTGCCGGTCTACCGGGCGGTAGAGGTCGCACTGAACCTGCCGCCCGAAAAGCTGCTGATGGTGGGCGACAGTCTCGAACACGATATTGCCGGTGCCCGCGCGGCAGGCTGGCGCAGCGTTTTCGTTCGCGGCGGGCTGCATGCGGGTGCGTTTGGCGCTGACGGCATCGAAAGCACGATTGCCGCGCTTGCGCGCTCCATGCGGGCGCCAATACCCGATTACACACTGGAGCATCTGAGGTAAGGCGATGCAAACTCTTCTGACCGACAGTTTCCGCGCATTCTCGGCCCGGATCGGCGCTGACCCCCTCTGTATTCAGGGGCCCGGCGGCAACACGTCGATCAAGGACGACGCGGTGATGTGGATCAAGGCGTCGGGGATGGAACTGGCGGATGCCGGGACCAGGGACATATTCGTCGCCGTCGACCGCCGCAAGGCTGCCGCCGAGGCACATGGCGCGGGCGATGGCACCTGTGTGGCGGCCATCCTCGATCCTTCGGCAGGCCTGCGCCCGTCCATCGAAACCACGTTCCATGCCATATTCGACTGGCGGGTGGTTGCCCATACGCATTCGGTGGCAACGCTCGCCCATGTCATTTCGCCCGCCGGATGCGCGGCGGCGATGCGGCTTCTGGCCGATCTGGATCCGGTGCTGGTGCCCTATGCCAAGCCGGGCCTGCCGCTGACCGGCGCGATTCTGCAACGTATCGAGCCGGATACGCGGCTTGTCCTTCTGGCCAATCACGGGCTGATCTGCTGCGGCGACACATCCGCCGAGGCCGAAGACCTGATGCGGCAGGTGGAAGAACGGCTGTGGCGCGAACCCGTGCTCCCCGGGAAAGCACCTGCGCCCCCTGCCCCGCCCGAGGGTTTCGGATGGGCTGCCGGGGAAAGCTGGCTGGCGCAGGATGTGGCCGTACTGGCGACGGTGACAGCAGGGTCCTATTATCCCGATCACGTGGTGTTTCTCGGGCCGGGCCTGCCGCTCGGCGACGGCGAAAGCCACCCCCCCGCGATTGCGGTTCCCGGCACCGGCATCCTTGTCCGCACCGGCGCGACCACGGCACAACGCGCAATGCTGCGGTGCCTTGCGGATGTGATGCGGCGCACATCGCGCGACTGGCCGCCCGAAGCGATCGGCGCGGCGGCCGAGGCCGAACTGCTCAACTGGGACGCCGAGAAATATCGCCAGTGGCTGGCGGCACAGGGATAACGCAGTGCTTTCGCTTGGCATCGACATAGGCACTTCGGGCATCCGGACCGCCGTGGTCAGCCAGGCCGGCGATGTCCTGTCGATGGCGAGCGTCGCCCATCTGCCTCAGGATCCGAACCGGATCGACGCGACGCTCTGGTGGGAGGCGGCGCGGGCCTGCATCCGCCATCAGGTGCAGCGGATGCAGGCGGATGGGCACGACCCGGCGGCGATCGCGCATCTCGCCGTCGACGGAACATCCGGAACGCTTGTGCTGACCGACGGGGGACTTGCGCCCGTCAGCCGGGCGCTGATGTACAATTCCACCGGCTTCGAGGCCGAGGCCCGGCGCATCGCCGGCGTGGCACCCGATCCGCATATCGCGCGCGGGGCTGGCTCGGCCCTTGCCCGGGCGATGCGGCTGGCAGGCGAGGCGCCGGGCGCGCGCCACCTGATGCATCAGGCCGATTTCATTGCCGCGCAACTGACCGGCCGTGGTGGGCAGAGCGATGTGATGAACGCGCTCAAGACCGGTGTCGAACCGGAGACCGGAAGCTGGCCGGACTGGCTTTGCAGGCTCTTGCCCGATGGCCTGCTGCCCGAGGCGCATCCGCTGGGCGCACCGATAGGAATCGTGGAACCGAACCGCGCCCGCGATCTGGGATTGCGTGGCGGGATTACGGTCCACGCCGGTACAACCGACAGTATCGCGGCCTTCCTGGCCGCGGCGCCGTTAAGCTCCGGGATTGCCGTCACCTCGCTCGGATCGACGCTTGCAATCAAGATGCTGTGCCGGGCGCGGGTCGACGATCCGGCGCGCGGGCTCTATTCGCACCGGGTCGGAAGCGTCTGGCTGGTGGGCGGAGCCTCGAATGCCGGCGGGCGGGTCCTGCGCCATTTTTTCGACGACGAGAGGCTTGCCGAACTGAGCCGCCACATCGACCCGATGCAGGATACGACGCTGGATTACTATCCCCTGCTCGAACCGGGCGAGCGCTTTCCCGTCAACGATCCCGGACTTGCACCGCGCCTTTCGCCCCGGCCTGCGGACGACTCGCAATTCCTGCATGGTCTTCTGGATGGGATCGCACGGATCGAGGCGCTGGGTTTCGACGTCATAGCCGACACCGGTGGCGGCCGTCCGGTGCGGGTGCTTTCGTCCGGCGGCGGCGCGCAAAACCCGACCCTCACAAGGATACGGGCGCGTTATCTCGGCCTGGTTCCGGAGGTGGCGTTCCATTCCGAGGCGGCGATCGGCGCCGCCCGCATTCCGTTCATGACCGAAACCACGGCCGACGGCGTGTAAGGCGCGAACGTGATCGCGCAGAATGGCGGGCAGCGCGCGGCGCTGACGATTCCACACACTCAACCGTCGTGGCGATACATGTCGCGCGAGCGGTCGAGGTGCTTCTGCATCGCCGCCGCACTCTTGTCCGGATCGCCCTCCGCGATGAGCGCGATGATCTGCTCGTGCTCGGCAAGGGTCTTGTCCTCGTTGCCCGACCAGTGCAGCAGCGCCGTATAGTAGCGAAGCAGCCACCGCAGCATCGCATGCGAGACCGCGCCCATGATCGGGTTGCCGGTGGTCTCGGCGATTCTGGAATGGAAACGCAGATCGGTCTCGATGAACTTGCGCCGGTCGTCGAGGTGCCCGCGCTGCTTTTCGACGATCGCCCGCAAATCGGCGATATCCTCTGTGGTTGCGCGTTTTGCCGCCAGCCGCACCATGCCGATCTCGAACATCCGGCGTGCCTCCTTGAGATATTCCAGCTGGTCGGGCTCCGAGGAAAGCAGCATCTGCGCAACTTCATCGGCCCGGTCGAGCACACTGTCGACCGACAGCGCGTTGACCTGGCTGCGTCCGCCGTGAGAGATGGTGATCAGCCCAATCGTATGCATCGACTGCAACGCCTCGCGCACGGCAGGGCGGCCGACCCCGAAGCGCCGCATCAGTTCGCGTTCCGATGGCATCGGATCGCCGGGGCCGATTTCGCCCGAGGCGATCATCGTCCGCAACCGCTCGAACACCTCGTCCGACAACTTGCGCCGGACGATTTTCTCGCTCTTGTCACCGGCTGGCGGGTTGCCTGCCACAGGGTTCGTCGGGGCGGGCGCGGGCATCATCTCGTCATTGTCGGGCATGGTGCATATCCTGCGGTTGTTTCCACGATGCCTGACCGGGCAAACCGTGCATTTCGATACGGGACGCTCGCGATGGAGATCATCGTGTTGCTATTTCATGGTATAACATCATGATATCCTGTGAATACATAATCGTCCTGTTCTTTTTCGCAACAAACCATCCGGCGCGGCTCGTCTGAGCATAGGCTAAACGTCTGAATAATCGACTTGTAAACCGGGTTTCCCGCATCGCCTGCGTCGCTTCCGGCAATCTGGCACTCATGTCGAGGAAATATACAGGAAAAATGACATTGAAATCATGTGGTATAATGAGTATTCCACATATAAATCGAGGAGGATCCCATGGTTGATTTGCCCGGAAGCGACATGATCCGCGTTACCTACAGGCTGGAGGTTCCCGCCCTCGCGGGTCAGAGCATCGAAGCCATGGCGGCCAAGATCGCCTCGGACCAGTCCACCGGAACCTTTACCGAACTTCCCGGAGAAACCGAGGCCGTCAAGGCACGCTGCGCGGCGCGCGTTCTTTCGGTGACACCGCTGAAACCGGCCCCGACGCCCGGCTTTCCGCGCCCGGAGGATCCGGCGGGGACGCGCTACCTGCGCGGCGACGTGATGATCGGCTTCCCGCTCGACGCGGTGGGAACCGATATCGCGGCATTGATGACGATCGCGGTGGGCGGCGTCTATTCCGCGCGCGGGCTCTCCGGCGTCCGGGTGATGGATTTCGACCTGCCCGAGGCCTGGTCCTGCCATCCGGGGCCGCAGTTCGGCATCGAAGGCTCGCGCCGGCTGATGAATGTTGCCGAGGGGCCGATGTTCGCCTCGATCATCAAGCCGTCGCTGGGCCTGACACCGCAGGAGACAGCGAAGGTCATCGCGCAACTCTGCGAAGCCGGTGTCGATTTCATCAAGGACGACGAGAAGCTGATGTCGCCGGCCTACTCGCCGCTGGCCGAGCGCGTCACCGCGATCATGCCGGTGATCGACGCACATGAACAAAAGACCGGCAAGCGCGTGCTCTATGCCTTCGGGATTTCGTCGGCCGACCCGGAGGTGATGATGCGCAACCACGATATCGTGCGCAAGGCCGGCGGGCAGGCGGCGGTGATCAACATCAATTCGGTCGGCTATGGCGGCATGAGCTTCCTGCGCAAGCGTTCGGAGCTTTGCCTGC
>NZ_JBKEAE010000157.1:0-1749 GCF_047971885.1 Tropicimonas sp.
TTCGCCATCATGTATTTCCTGCTGATCCGGCCGCAGCAGAAGAAGCTCAAGGCGCATCAGAAGATGGTGTCGGAACTGCGCCGGGGCGATCAGATCGTCACCCAGGGCGGCATCATCGGCAAGGTGAGCAAGGTCAAGGACGACGGCGAGCTGGAGGTCGAGATTGCCGAGGGCACGAAGGTGCGCATCGTCCGCGCCACCGTTGCCCAGGTACTCAGCAAGACAGAGCCGGCCTCGGAAGGCTGACGTACTCCCCAACAGGGCTTTCTCCATGCTTCAGTTCCCAACCTGGAAACGCCTGCTGATCTGGGGCGTTGTCGTCGTGGCTCTGGTCATGGCGATGCCGAACCTGTTCTACCAGCGGGTCGAACGCCACAACGATGCGGTCAAGGTCATCGCGGCAGCGGGCGAGACGCCGGACCGGGCGGCCGATGCCGCCGGATGGCCGTCGTGGCTGCCGTCGAATCTCGTCAACCTCGGGCTCGATCTGCGCGGCGGCGCTTATCTGCTGGCCGATGTGCAGGTCGAGGATGTCTATGCCGACCGGATGGACGCCTTCTGGCCCGAAGTGCGCGACGGCCTGCGCGACGAGCGCGACACGGTTGGCGCGATCCGCCGGGTCGATGCGCCGCTGGGCGAATTGCGGGTCAGGATCGGCGAACCCGAGGGCATGGCCCGCGCCATCGAGGTGGTGCGCGGCCTGTCGCAGCCGATCCTCAGCCTGACCGGGGCGGGGTCGAACGACATCGTGGTGACAGGGCAGGGCGATACCCTGACGGTGACGCTTTCGGATGCCGAAAAGCAGGCGATGGACGACCGGACGGTGCGCCAGAGCCTCGAGATCGTGCGCCGGCGGGTCGACGAGGTCGGCACCCGCGAGCCGACCATCGTGCGTCAGGGCGACAGCCGGATCGTCATCCAGGTGCCCGGCATCGGATCGGCCGACGAGTTGAAGCAACTGATCGGAACCACCGCCAAGCTGACCTTCCACGGGGTGGTGAGCCGTACCAGCGACGCCGGAGCCAGCCCCGGAGCGCGCAATTTTGTTGCCCCGTCGATGGACGAGAGGGGCGTTTTCTATATCCTCGAACAGGAAACCGTCGTCTCGGGCGACCAGTTGACCGATGCCCAGCCCTCGTTCGACCAGAACGGCCGGCCGGCGGTCAGCTTCCGCTTCAACCCGACGGGTGCGCGCAAGTTCGGCGACTATACCGCCGGACATGTCGGCGAGCCCTTTGCCATCGTGCTCGACAACGAGGTGATCTCGGCCCCCGTCATCCAGGACCATATCGCCGGCGGCTCGGGGATCATCACCGGCAACTTCACCATCGAGGATTCGACACAGCTTGCCGTTCTGCTGCGCGCCGGCGCCCTGCCGGCCAAGATGGAGTTCCTCGAGGAACGCACCATCGGCCCCGAACTGGGGCAGGACAGCATCGACGCCGGCCGGCTGGCCTCGGTTGTCGGGTTTGTCGCGGTGATCGTGCTGATGGTGCTGTCCTACGGGTTGTTCGGCGTCTTTGCCTCGATCGCGCTGGCGATCAACATGGGGATGATCTTTGGCGTGCTGTCGGCGATCGGCGCAACGCTGACCCTGCCCGGCATCGCCGGTATCGTGCTGACCATCGGCATGGCGGTTGACGCCAACGTACTGGTATTCGAGCGGATCCGCGAAGAGCTGAAAACCGCCCGCGGCCCGGCACGCGCCATCGAACTGGGCTATGAGCGCGCGATGTCGGCCATCGTCGA
>NZ_JBKEAE010000165.1:0-2944 GCF_047971885.1 Tropicimonas sp.
AAGAATGACCCCTGCTCGCCGCTGATAGGGTGGCATTGAGCCCTTTACGATAGTGATCATGGAGCGCAACAGAGGGCGGCGCCCGTCCGCCGGGTGGGCGTGCAACGCTGGTTCTGCGCGATTTATGGTTCCACCTCATCCGACGGTTATTCAGGGCGGTGAGGTTGCAAGGCGCCCGCCCGAGGGGGCGGACGGGCGCCGCCCGGGCCGCTAGAGCGGCTGTTCCGGGCGAAGGGAGAACGGCAGCCTCGTCCGCATCGCCTGCCTTCACGAACGGCCGGCCCCCATGGCCGCCGGTATCAGACCAGCCCCGCCTGCCGGAACAGGTCGCAGGTGTCGGTCTGCGGGCGCGGCCCCATGTGGCCGATCACCTCGCCGGCGCAGATCACCCCCATGCGGCCGCAGGTAGCCAGATCGCGCCCGGTGGCGAGCCCGAAGAGAAAGCCGGCCGCGAACTGGTCGCCCGCGCCGGTGGCATCGACCGGCGTCACCCTGTGCACGGGAACCTCGGCACGGGTGTCGCCGGCGATCAGGATCACGTCCTCGCCCGACCGGGTACAGACGACCACGCCGCAATCGGCGCGCGCCCTTGCCAGTGCCGCCTCCAGATCGTCGGTCTGATAGAGCGCGCACCATTCGTGGACGTTGCCGATCACATAGTCCATCTCGTTTGCCACCAGACTGCGAAAGTCGGCGCGGTGACGGTCGACGCAGAACGGATCGGAGAGCGCGATCCCCGCGCGCCCTCCGCCCGCCTTGCACAGCCGGGCGGCCTTGAGAAATGCCTCTTTCCCCTTGTCCTTGTCGAACAGGTACCCTTCGAGGAAAAGGATACCGGACCGTTCGGCGACGGTCTCGGGCACATCTTCCGGGCCGAGTTCGGCCGAAATGCCCAGATAGGTGTTCATCGACCGCTCGCCGTCCGGCGAAACGAAGATCATCGAACGCGAGGTCGGCAATTCGCCGTTGGGCACCGGCGGATTAACAAAATCTGTACCGTCCCGCTTGAGCGCATCGGCGTAATACCGCCCCAGCGCATCGTCGTGCACGCGCCCCATGAAGGCGGTCGTCAGCCCCAGATGCCCCAGCCCCGCCAGCGTGTTGGCGACTGATCCGCCCGGCGCCTGCGTGCGGTCGTTCATCGCGGCATAGAGGATTTCCGCCCGCTCGCGCTCGACCAGTTGCATGATGCCCTTTCCGATCCCCATGATATCGAGAAAACTGTCATCGGAATGCGACAGAACGTCGACGATCGCGTTGCCGATCCCGGCCACCTGATAGGTCATGCTCACTCCACACCGTCCTTCTGGCAGTAGTCTTCGATGATGCAGACCGCGCAGGCGGGTTTGCGGGCCTTGCAGACATAACGGCCGTGCAGGATCAGCCAGTGATGCGCGTGGCGCTGGAAATCGGCCGGAACGTTGTCCTCGATGGCGCGCTCCACCGCCTGCACATCCCTGCCCGGCGCGATGCCGGAACGGTTGGCGACGCGGAAGATATGCGTATCCACCGCCTGCGCCGGCAGACCCCACCACATGTTCAGCACCACATTGGCCGTCTTGCGCCCCACCCCGGGCAGCGCCTGCAAGGCGGCGCGCGAATTCGGCACCTCGCCACCGTATTGCTCAACGAGGATGCGGCTCAGCCCGATCACGTTCTTCGCCTTGTTGCGGTAGAGCCCGATCGTTCTGATATGCCCGATCAGCCGTTCCTCGCCCAGATCGAGCATCTGTTGCGGTGTCGTCACCTCGGCAAAAAGCGCGCGCGTCGCCCGGTTCACACCCTTGTCGGTCGCCTGAGCCGAAAGCGTCACCGCCACCAGCAGGGTATAGGCGTTGACATGCTCGAGCTCGCCGTGCGGCTCGGGTTCGCTTTCGCGGAACCGCTCGAAAATCCTGCGCATCGTGTCATAGGGAAGTTGCGTCGCCATCGCCGCCTCCGGTTGTCCCGGCGCCGGGTGTAACGGCTTTGGCGCCGGATGCAACGGAAGGCGCAGGATTCGGGTCGCCATCGCTGCACGTCGGACATAGGTTCGGCATGAGCCTGGAGTCGACAAGATGAATGCCGAGAACACATACCACTTCAACGTCATGCGCCGCGCGCTGGACGAGATCGACGCCGCCGATGCCGCCGGCGAGGCGCTGTCGCTCGAAGCGCTGGTCGGCCGGATGCAGATGAGCCCGGCGCATTTCCAGCGGGTCTTCAGCCAGTGGGTCGGCGTGTCGCCCAAGCGCTACCAGCAATACCTGAGCTTTGGCCATGCCAAGGCGCTGCTGCGCGAGCGCTTCACCACGCTCGACGCGGCGGACGCGCTGGGGCTTTCGGGGTCGGGCCGCCTGCACGACATGTTCCTGCGCTGGGAGGCGATGACGCCCGGCGAATACGCGCGCGCCGGCAAGGGGCTGGAGATTTTCTGGGGCTGGTTCGAAAGCCCCTTTGGCCCGGCGCTGGTGATGGCGACCGACAAGGGCATCTGCGGCATCGGCTTCGCGGCCGAGACCGGCGCCGAAGAGACGATGCGCGACCTGCTGTCGCGCTGGCCCGATGCGTCCTTCACCGAGGATCCGATGGCGATCCGACCCTGGGTGCAGGCCGCCTTTGGCGAGACCAGCGGCGAGGCGCGCCTCTACCTGATCGGCGCCCCTTTCCAGATCAAGGTCTGGGAGGCCCTGCTCGCCATTCCCACCGGTCATGTCACCACCTATTCCGAGATCGCCGGCGCGATCGGGCATCCGCGTGCCGTGCGGGCGGTGGGCACCGCCGTCGGCCGCAACCCGATCTCGTGGCTGATCCCCTGCCACCGTGCGATCCGCAAGACCGGGGGTCTGGGCGGCTATCACTGGGGACTGCCGGTCAAGCGGGCGCTGCTGGCCTGGGAATCGGCGCGCGCCGAGGCGGGCTGAGCGGAGTCGTGGCCGGACGCCCGGATTTGCGGGGTGAATCC
>NZ_JBKEAE010000178.1:0-12928 GCF_047971885.1 Tropicimonas sp.
CGTGCCGCCGCCGAGGTCGTAGACGGCGATCGTCCTGCTTTCGTTCTTGTCGAGGCCATAGGCCAGCGCTGCCGCGGTCGGCTCGTTGATGATGCGCAGCACCTCAAGCCCGGCGATCTTGCCGGCGTCCTTGGTGGCCTGACGCTGGGCGTCGTTGAAATAGGCGGGAACGGTGATGACGGCCTGCTTGACCTCTTCACCCAGATAGGATTCGGCGGTTTCCTTCATCTTCTGCAGGATGAAGGCGGAAATCTGCGACGGGCTGTATTTCTCGCCACGGGCCTCGACCCAGGCATCGCCGTTGCCGCCATCGATGATCTGGTAGGGAACGATCTTGCGGTCCTTGGCGACCTCGGCATCGTCGACGCGGCGACCGATCAGGCGCTTGACGGCGAAAATGGTGTTTTCGGGGTTGGTCACGGCCTGCCGCTTCGCGGGCTGCCCGACCAGGCGTTCGTTTTCGGTGAAGGCGACGACGGAGGGCGTCGTGCGCGCCCCTTCGGAATTCTCGATGACACGTGGCTGCGATCCGTCCATGATGGCAACGCAGCTGTTGGTGGTCCCGAGGTCGATACCGATGACTTTGGCCATGTGTTTACTACCTCTCTTAAGGCGATTTGCGGGGCCCGGGCCCTGTCAGGCTCCCGCTCCCCTATCCCAATTTGCGCCGGCCGGCTGCCCGGCCTGGCATCCCGGGGTATATAGGAGTGGAGTTCTGACCCTGCAAGCGGCGATGCGACGCGAATTGGTGGTGAAAACATGAGCAAAACGTCTCCCGCTGCGCCCCCGTCGCCAACCCTGACGATTCGCGGCGCGGCGCTCTACCGGGAGATAATCCCGCAAGCGGCACAACGGGCGATACTGGAGGACATAGGCGAGGTGGTCCGTCAGGCGCCGCTCTTCGCCCCCGTCACGGCGCGGGGAAAGCCGATGTCGGTGCGCATGACCTCGGCCGGTGCGGTGGGCTGGGTAAGCGATCGCGGCGGCTATCGGTATCAGGCGCTTCATCCCCGGGGCACGCCGTGGCCGGCGATTCCCGATTCGGTTCTCGGGATCTGGCATCGGGTTGCCGGGCCGGCGCGAATGCCTGACTGCTGCCTTGTGAACCACTACGGCGCCGAGGCGCGAATGGGATTGCATCAGGACCGGGACGAGGCCGATCTGACGCAGCCAGTGGTCTCGATATCGCTGGGCGATGCGGCGCTGTTCCGCATCGGCAATCCGGCGCGCGGCGGCAAAACCGAATCCGTCTGGCTTTCCTCCGGCGACGTTCTGGTGCTGGGCGGGGCAGCACGCCTGCTCTATCACGGCATCGACCGGATTCGGCCCGGCAGTTCGGCGCTTCTGCCGCAGGGCGGGCGCATCAACCTGACGCTCCGGGTGGCGCGCTGAAACCGGGACACGCCCGGCAGGAGCTTGCCGTCGTGCCCCCGGGAGCCGATAAGGCACCTGAATGCGGATGGCGCGATTCATCCTCGGGGTGGACATTCCTTATTTTACAAGGAGATGAAAATGGACTTCGACCGATTGACCCCCGTGATCCGGCGGCTCGCGCTGGAGGCGGGAGAGGCGATCATGGAGATATACAACTCCGACGGCTTTGAAATCCGCGCAAAGCCGGATGAAAGCCCGGTCACCGCCGCCGACGAAGCGGCCGACAGGCTTATCGCCGCCGGTCTGGCCGAGGCTTTTCCGGATGTTCTGGTCGTGACCGAGGAACAGGCGGAATCGCATGCGCAACGGGCAGCGAGCTTTCTGATCGTCGATCCGCTCGACGGCACCAAGGAGTTCGTAAGGCGCCGCGGCGAGTTCCCGGTGAACATCGCCTATGTGGAAAACGGCGGACCGGTGCGCGGCGTGGTCTATGCCCCGGCCAGGGGTCGGCTGTTCTACACCAATGCCAGCGGGCGTTCGGTCGAGGAGAGCGGCGATTTTGCAAGGGACTCCGCCGGCCCGGTCCGGCCGCTTTCGGTCGGCACACCCGACAACGCGGCGCTGATGGTCGTTGCCTCGAAATCGCACCGCGATCAGGCGACCGACGATTACATCGCCCGCTATGCGGTCGGCGATCTGACCAGCGCCGGATCGTCGCTGAAATTCTGCCTCGTCGCGGCGGGCGAGGCCGATCTCTATCCCAGGCTCGGCCGGACGATGGAATGGGACACTGCCGCGGCAGATGCGGTGTTGCGGGGGGCCGGCGGGCGAATGGTGCGCTTCGACGATCATTCGGAGTTTCTCTACGGCAAGCCGGGCTACGAGAACCCGTTCTTCATCGCCTTCGCGCCGGGGGTCGATCTCAAGGCGCCGGCATAGCCGGCCCGGCATGGCAACCCGTGCGGCAATCGGCGGAAAACAGGCGATTTCAACGCGGCAACTGAGCGGGAAACAGCCGCGACAGAATCCGTTTCCCGATGATCGCCACCGATTGTCCACGACATCCCACGCCGACATCCGTTATGGTGTCGGCAACCCCGCGCAACGGCGCCGGCCGGCCCGGCAGCCTCGCGGGAAATACAGACCAGAAGGAACTTGGCACATGAAACGCAAGGTCACAAAAGCCGTCTTTCCGGTGGCGGGGCTCGGGACACGGTTCCTTCCCGCAACCAAGTCGGTGCCGAAGGAAATCATGACCCTGGTCGACCGGCCGCTCATTCAATACGCCATCGACGAGGCGCGTGCCGCCGGAATCAAGGAATTCATCTTCGTGACCTCGCGCGGCAAGAGCGCGCTGGAGGATTATTTCGACCGCGCACCCGAGCTCGAGGCCGCGCTTGAAACCAAGGGCAAGCAGGATTTGCTCGAGGCGCTCGAACAGACCTACATGGAGAGCGGCGCGATCGCCTATATCCGTCAGCACCGGCCGCTGGGCCTGGGGCACGCGGTATGGTGCGCCCGCCGCCTGATCGGCGACGAACCCTTCGCCGTCATGCTTCCCGACGACGTGATCGCCGGCGAGAAGAGTTGTCTGCAACAGATGGTCGAGGCGCACGAGGAAACCGGCGGCTGCATGGTCGCCGCGATGGAGGTTCCGCCGAGCAGGACCTCGTCCTACGGTGTCCTTGATGTAAAGGAGGGGAATGGCCGGCTGATGCGCCTGCGCGGCATGGTCGAAAAGCCCGCCGCCGGAACGGCACCGTCGAATCTGGCGGTGATCGGCCGTTACATCCTGACCCCACAGGTGATGGAAAACCTGAACCGGATGAAGAAGGGCGCGGGGGGCGAAATCCAGCTTACCGATGCCATCGCCGACGAACTGGTGGCCGGGCGCGATGTCTTCGGCTACCAGTTCGAGGGCGACCGGTTCGACTGCGGCTCGAAATCGGGCTTCCTGCAGGCCACCGTCGCCTTCGGGCTGTCACGTCCGGACCTGCGCGACGAGCTTGCCAGGTATCTCGACAACCTGATGGCACACCGGAACGCGGCCCAGTAAGCGCAGGATACCGACATGACGAAAATTCTGGTCACCGGCGGGGCGGGATATATCGGCTCGCACGCCTGCAAGGTGCTGGCCCGCGAAGGCTATACGCCCGTCGTCTTCGACAACCTATCGACCGGATGGGAGCAGGCGGCGAAGTTCGGACCGCTCGAAAGGGGCGACCTGCTCGACCGGGCGCAGATCGATGCGGCCTTCGCGCGCCACAGGCCGGCGGCGGTCATGCATTTCGCCGCCCTCAGCCAGGTGGGCGAATCCATGCTGGTGCCGGGCTGGTACTGGCGGTCGAACATCCTCGGCGCCGCCAACCTTGCCGAAGCGGCCGTCGCCGCCGGATGCCAGCGGTTCATCTTCTCCTCGACCTGCGCGACATACGGCGATCAGGATGGCGTGGTTCTGGACGAAAACAGCCTTCAGGCGCCGATCAACGCCTACGGCGCCTCGAAACGGGCGATCGAGGATCTGCTGTCGAATTTCGACGCCAGCTTCGGTCTGAAAAACGTGATCTTCCGCTACTTCAACGTCGCCGGCGCCGACGAAGAGGCCGAAGTGGGCGAGTTTCATCAGCCCGAGACCCATCTCATTCCGCTGGTGCTCGACGCCATCGACGGAACGCGCCCGAAACTGACGATCTACGGAACCGATTACGATACGCCCGACGGCACCTGCATCCGCGACTACGTTCACGTGATGGATCTGGTCGAGGCGCATGTACTGGGGCTGAAATGGCTCGAATCCGGGCGCGACAGCCGTGCCTTCAACCTCGGCACCGGCAGCGGATTCTCGGTGCGCGAGGTGATGGATGCCGCCGGTGCGGTGACCAACCGGGCTGTTCCGTTCGAGGAAGGGCCGCGCCGTGCCGGCGACGCAACGCGGCTGGTCTCGGGCAGCAACCGCGCCATCGACGAACTGGGCTGGCAACCACGCCGTTCAACCATGCCGCAGATGATCGGCGATGCGTGGCGCTGGCACAAGACCGGGGGTTACGGCGCGTAGGAGGCCGGCTCTCGGCTCTGCCGCATGACCGGCCGAACCGGCGATCAGGGGGATTATGCCGATCAGGCGGCCTGGGGCGAGACCCCCGCCGTCAGCACCGTATAGAGCGTTCCCGGATTGTCGTTTGCCCGCAGCTTGGCACAGACGGCGCTGTCGCGCATGGTGCGCGAGATCAGCGCCAGCGCCTTCAGGTGGTCCACCCCCGACCCTTCGGGCGCGAACAGGGCAAAGACCAGATCGACCGGCTGCCGGTCGACCGCGTCGTAATCGAGCGGTCGCTCGATCTTGAGAAAGACCCCGTGGATCTGCGTTGCCAGGGCGAGCCGGGCGTGGGGCAGGGCAACGCCCTTGCCCACCCCGGTCGGACCCAGACGCTCGCGGTCGAGCAATGCCTCGACCGCGAGGGACGCATCGATCCCATAGGCCGCTTCCGCGATTTCGGCGAGCCGCAGAAACAACCGCTTCTTGCTGCTCGCCTCGGAGATCACCTTGACCGCCTCGGGTCTCAGGATGCTCGAAAGGTCCATGTCCTGTCCGCTCGCCTCGGCTTTCGCCTGGGCCGGATCAACCTCCGGATTTCGGATCGATCCAGCCGATGTTTCCGTCTTCGCGGCGATACACCACGTTCACTCCGTCCCTGCCTTCGGGCCGGAACACAAGAACCGGCGCGCCGGCGAGTTCCATCTGCATGACGGCTTCGCCCACGCTCAGATTTGGGATCTGCGTTTCCATCTCCGCGATGATGATCGGCTGGAGATAGTCGGTTTCCTGATCCTCGCTCCCCTCGTCAGATGCGGCGAGGATATACGAGGCCGCGCCGTAGACTTCAACCGGCTCCTTGCGATCCTTGTGATGATCCTTGAGCCGTCGCTTGTAGCGGCGAAGCTGCTTTTCCATCTTTTCGCGGCAATCGTCGAAGGCTGCGTAGATGTCGCTCGCACGCCCCTTTGCGGTGCTGTTCAAACCGGTCGAAAGATGTACAGTCGCCTCGCACAGATACTCGTGAGCACGCTTCGAGAAGATCACCTGGGCATCCGTGGGCCGCTCCGCGTATTTCGCGACCGCTTCGCCCAGCTCCGACCGGACATGATCTTGCAGGGCTGAACCGATGTCGATCTGGTGACCACTGATCTGATAGCGCATCTCGCCTCCTTACAGTTGAGTTTGGTCCGCTCACCGGAAGGTGGGCGAAACCGATGGAAAATTCGTTGAGAAGGGCCGGATCGCAAGACTGGTCCGCCTGCCGCGACCGGCCTGTCGGCGGGTTGCTGATCCGGCTTGTTCGATGGCGAAAAACTCAGGCATCTTCCCTCTCATTTGGCGCCGGAACCATACCCGTTGTCAACGCCGTCATATCGGGGACCGTTGAATTTCGCCGCAGCGGCGCACCCGGAACGGGCATCCCGAAAGCTGCTTCAGCCGATACGGAAATTCTGCCCCAGATAGACGCGGCGCACGTTCTCGTCGCGCACCACATCCTCGGCGGTACCGCTCATCAGCACCTTCCCGTCATGCAGGATATAGGCGCGATCGACGATCTCCAGGGTCTCGCGCACGTTGTGATCGGTGATCAGCACGCCAATGCCGCGATTCTTGAGATCCATGACCAGATGCCGGATATCGCCGACCGAAATCGGATCGACGCCGGCGAAGGGTTCGTCGAGCAGCAGGTAGTTGGGGTCCGCCGCCAGGCAGCGCGCGATCTCGACCCGCCGCCGCTCTCCACCCGAAAGCGACAGCGCCGAGGCGCGCCTGAGATGCTCGATACCGAATTCCGACAGCAGATCCTCGAGCCGTTCGCGCCGCTTGTGACGGTCCTTCACCGCGATCTCGAGAATCGCCATGACGTTGTCTTCGACCGACATGCCACGGAAGATCGACACCTCCTGCGGCAGGTAGCCGATGCCATAGCGCGCGCGCCGGTACATCGGCAGCGTGGTGACATCGCGCCCGTCGATCTGCACCAGCCCGCTGTCGGGCGTGACCAGGCCGGCCACGGAATAGAAGCACGTCGTCTTGCCCGACCCGTTGGGCCCGAGCAGCGCCACCACCTCGCCGCGCTGAAGGTTCATGGTGACGTCGTGGATCACCGGGCGCCGGCGATAGCTTTTGCGCAACTGCACGATCTGCAATCCGCCAGGCCCGGGCGCAACGGACAGGCCACGCTCGGCGTGTTTCACTGCCCCGGCTCCGCCACTGTCTCGGAATTGAAGACCACCCGTACCCGGCCTTCCATCATGCCGGTCCCGGTTCCGAGGTTCACCGTCAGCTTCTGGCCGGCCATGGCGTTTTCGCCCTGGGTCAGCACAACGTCTCCGGTCAGGACCACCACCCCGGTTTCGAGCGTGTAAAGCGCCTCGGCGGCTTCGGCGGCCTCTCCGCCGTTGACCAGCGTCACCCCGCCGGTGGCATGCAGGCTCCTGATCTCGTTACTGCCGGCGGCATTGGTCCCGTAGGTTACATCGACCTTGTCTCCGGTCATGCGCATCTGCCCCTGACCGATGACGACATTGCCGGTAAAGACCGCCCGGCCATCGCTCTGCCGGACATCGAGCTGATCGGAGGTCACCTCGACGGGTTTCGAGGAATCGTAGTCCGCCACTCCGAACCCGACCTGCGTTCCCTGCGCGGGAGCTTCGGTCGCAAGAGCGGCAAACAGGGCGGACATCAGCAGAAAACGGACCGTCACGGCATGGCACCTCACTGGCTTGGCGGCACGTATAGCAGCCGGACGCCGCCCTTGAAAGCCACGCTCACCTCGTTTTCGGCGGCCCCGGGCGCAACGTCCATCCGGCCGGCCGCGATCCGCCCGAGCGGACCCTCGGCGACAACCGGGCCGGGGCTGATCAGGTCGATCCGGTCGAGCGCGGTTTCCATCTCGTCCGAGCGGATCGTGTAGCCCGTCGAGGTGACAACCTCGACCGCGCCGCGCAGCGTCGCGCGCGAACTGTCGGCCACCAACGTCCCGCCCAGCGCCGAAACGTCGAGCCGGCTGGCATCGCCGGTATCCAGCGAGCCGCGAAACTCCTCGGCATCGACGACGTTCAGATCGCCGCCGCGCGGCATCGCGCTGCGCGCCGAGATCTCGATCCGCCGCCCGTCCCGCATCACACCGGCGAATCTCGGCTCGTCGACGCGCTGCTGCCGCGCCATCTGCGCCAGGTCGCGTTCGGAAAAGGGCAGCTTGCCACCGGGGTCGTTGGATCGCGCGATCAGAAACAGCGTCGAAAGCAGCGCGAGCGCCGTCAGCGGCAGGATCACCTTGAGCCAGGCGACCACGCGCGAATGAAGGTTGTCGCGGGCGGCCATCAGCCTAGCGATCCTGCCGGCGCGGACAGGCCGGAGCCGGTATCCTGCAACCGCTCATGCCCGGGCCTCAATGCGCGAAGATGTCGATCTCGGGCCAGCCGGCCAGATCGAGTTGGGCGCGCATGGGAAGGAAATCGAAACAGGCCTGCGCCATGGCGCTGCGTCCCTCGCGGACAAGCCGCGCATCGAGCTCCTCGCGGATGCGGTGCAGATAAAGCACGTCCGACGCGGCGTATTCCCGCTGCGCCACGCTCAGTTCGGCGGCACCCCAGTCGCTCGACTGCTGCTGCTTCGATATGTCGATCCCCAGCAGTTCCTGGCACAGATACCTGAGACCATGCCGGTCGGTATAGGTACGCACCAGCTTCGAGGCGATCTTGGTGCACCATACCGGTGCGGCGACCACCCCGAAGGCATGGGCGAGCGCGGCAATGTCAAACCGTCCGAAGTGAAACAGCTTCAGCACCCGTGGATCGCCCAGCAGGGCGGCGAGGTTGGGCGCTGCGGTCTGGCCCTGTGCAACCTGTACCAGATGCGCATCGCCATCCCCCGCCGAAAGCTGCACCAGACACAGCCTGTCGCGATGCGGGTTCAGGCCCATTGTCTCGCAGTCGATCGCGACAACGGGGCCGAGATCGAGGCCATCGGGCAGATCGGCAGTATGAAGGTAGATGGTCATCGCGGCTATCCGGATTGCTGTCTGCTGCCAGATACGGGGTTGACGGCGCGAATTCAATGCCGGCCGGCGGCGCGATCAGTCCGGCAGGAATGAAACGCCCCGCCAAAGGGCAGGGCGTTCGGTCGTTCCGGTCCGGCGACGGGGATCAGGCCAGCGTACGTTCGACCTCGTGGCGTTCGAAGATCTCGATGACATCGCCCTGGCGGATATCCTCGTAATTCTCGAAGGCCATGCCGCATTCCTGACCCGACTGGACCTCGGAAACCTCGTCCTTGAAGCGCTTGAGCGTCTTCAGCGTGCCTTCATGGATCACCACGTCGTCGCGCAGAAGCCGCACGCCGGCGGACCGGCGGGCAACGCCCTCTGTCACCAGACAGCCGGCAACCCTGCCAACCCCCGAGACCCTGAAGACCTCCTTGATCTCGGCATAGCCGATGAACTTCTCTCGTACCTCGGCCGAAAGCAGGCCCGAGGCCGCCGCCTTCACATCGTCGACCAGATCGTAGATCACCGAATAATCGCGGATCTCCACGCCCTTCTGGTTGGCGGCGGCGCGCGCCGGCGCATTGGCGCGGACGTTGAAGCCGATCACCGGCGCCCCGCTGGCCTCGGCCAGCGTGATGTCGGATTCGGTGATCGCCCCCACCCCGGAATGCAGCAGGCGCACGCGCACCTCGTCGTTGCCGATCTTTTCCATTGCCTGGGCAATGGCCTCGGCCGAGCCTTGCACGTCGGCCTTGACCAGAACCGGCAGTTCCTTGACGTTCTCGTCCTGCTTGGCCTTGGCCAGAAGCTGTTCGAGCGTGGTTGCAGACCCCGCGGCGGCACGTTTCTCCTTGGCGGCATCCTCGCGATACTTCGCGATCTCGCGCGCCTGGGATTCGGTTTCGACGACGTTCAGAACGTCGCCCGCCTCGGGGGTGCCGTTCAGGCCCAGCACCTCGACCGGAACCGACGGGCCGGCCTCGCTGACGCGCTCGCCCTTGTCGTTGACCAGCGCGCGGACCTTGCCCCACTGCTCGCCGACGACAAAGATATCGCCCTGACGCAGCGTTCCGTTCTGAACCAGAACGGTGGCGACCGGACCGCGGCCCACATCGAGCTGCGCCTCGATCACCGCGCCCGCCGCGGCACGATCCGGGTTGGCCTTGAGTTCGAGAATTTCGGATTGCAGCGCGATGGCGTCGAGCAGTTCTTCCAGGCCTTCGCCCGTCTTGGCCGAAACCTCGACATCCTGCACCTCGCCCGACATCGCCTCGACGATCACCTCGTACTGGAGCAGTTCGGTGCGCACCTTCTGCGGGTCGGCCTCGGGCCGGTCGATCTTGTTGATCGCCACGATCATCGGCACACCGGCCGCCTTGGCGTGGTTGATCGCCTCGACGGTCTGCGGCATCACCGAATCGTCGGCCGCCACCACCAGCACCACGATATCGGTCACCTGCGCACCGCGGGCGCGCATCGAGGTGAACGCGGCGTGGCCCGGCGTGTCGAGGAAGGTCAGAAGCTGCCCGCCATCGGTCACCACCTGATAGGCGCCGATATGCTGGGTGATCCCGCCGGCCTCGCCCGAGACCACCTTGGAATGGCGGATCGCATCGAGCAGCGAGGTCTTGCCGTGATCGACGTGGCCCATCACGGTGATGACCGGCGGACGCGGCTGGAGATCTTCCTCCTTGTCCTCGACCGAGTCGATAACATCCTCGACGTCGGCATCCGAAACGCGCTGCACGCGATGGCCGAATTCCTCGATGATCAGTTCGGCGGTGTCGGCGTCGACCGACTGGTTCTGCGTCACCATCATGCCGTTCTGCATCAGCGCCTTGATGACGTCGACCACGCGTTCGGCCATCCGGTTGGCAAGCTCGGAAACCACGATGGTTTCGGGAAGCTGCACGTCACGCACGACCTTCTCGCGCGCCTCGCCGCCGCCCATCGCCTTCTGGCGGGCGCGCTCCTGCTTGCGCTTCATCGCCGCGAGGGACCGCTGCCGGCCGCCCTCGCCGCCCGAAAGCGCCTGGTTGAGCGTCAGCTTGCCCGATCGCCGGCCATCGTCGCGCGCCTTGCCGCGGCCTTCGCGCTGCCGATCCTCGCGATCGGTCTTGCGCGGTCCGGCATCGGGCCTGGTAAAGTTCCGCTGCGCCGGGGAATCGCGCTCGGCGGCGGATTCGCCGGTCGCCGCAGGCTCTGCCGCAGGCGCGGGCGCGGCCTGCTGCGTCTTGCGGGCTTCCTTCTCGCGCTCGGCGGCCTCGGCGGCCTCGCGCTCGCGGCGTGCATCCTCTTCGGCCTTGGCCTTCAGCGCCTCTTCGCGCTCACGCTCCTCGCGTTCCCTGGCCTCGGCCTCCTCGCGGCGGCGCTGGCGTTCTTCCTCGCGGCGCTTTTCCTCGGCCTCGCGCTCGGCGGCCTCTTCGACCTCCCGCGCCTTGGCGGCCTGAAGCGCCTTGAGGCGGCGTTCCATCTCGACATCGGAAATGCCCGCAGGTCTGCGCTTGGGATCCCCGCCAGCGGACGCACCGCCGCCGCCGGAAGCCTTGCCAGCCCCGGCTTTCGGCACCACGACCCGTTTGCGCTTCGTTTCCACCACGACATTCTTGGTCCGTCCGTGGCTGAAACTCTGCTTTACCGAGCCCGAGCGGGTACCGCCCTTCAGGCCCAAGGTCTTCTTGCCGTCATTCTCGCTCATGCGATCCCATCGTCCTTTCCGGGGCCGCTCGCCCCGATCGTGCCGCGCAGGCCGGAAAGCCGTGTGGCGTCCTCAACGATCCGACTCGCGAGTCCCCCGGCACACAGCGCCGCGTGTATTACATGGTCTCGACCGAAGGACAAACCCATTTCACTGGCCGTCAGACAATCGATATACCTGCCTTCCTCCGGCGGAAGGCGCAGTTTGCTCTTTCCGCGCACCGACCCGTCCGAGGCCTGCAGCAGAACCGCCGCATCGCCCGACTGGATCAGCCCGCGGACCTTCTCGTAGCCCGCCACGGCACTCCCCGCCTTGCGCGCCAGCGACAGAAGATCCGTCACCCGGCGCGCCAGGCCCGCCTCGACGGCGGCGACCAGCCCCTCGGGAACCGTCACCTGCCGCTTCGCGCCCCGGCTGAAAAGCCGCTTGCCCACCGCCAGGTCGAGCGCCGCGCGGTCGGCCGAAACCCAGATGCCGCGCCCCGGCAGCTTGCCGGCCAGATCCGGCACCACCGATTCGTCGGGCCCGACGACGAAGCGGATCATCTCCGCCTTCGGCCGGACCCTGCCGGTGGCGATGCAGCGCCGCCCGGCGACCCCGCAATCCCTGTTCTGCCCGCCGCGCCCCAAGGCCAGCCTCCGATCCGGCACCTGCGATCAGGCGCCGGCCTCCCCGGTCTCTTCGCCGGTCTCGCTGTCGCCCTCCGTTTCCAGATCGGCCGGATCGACCCAGCCAAGCTGGATGCGGGCGGTCATCACCATGTCCTGTGCCTCGGCCAGCGAGACGTCGAACTTTTCGAGCAGGCCGTCGTCCTTGACACGCTCGCCGTTCACCGTGGTCCAGCCGCCGGCCAGTTCCCAGTCGGCGCAGGTGGCAAAATCCTCCAGCGTCTTCACGCCGTCCTCGGCCAGCGCCTCGATCATGTGCGGCGTCAGGCCCTCGAAATCGATCAGGCTCTGCTCGACCCCCAGTTCGCGGGCATGTTCCAGCGCCTTGCGGTTCGTCTCCTCGATATGATCCCGGGCCCGGGCCTGCAACTCGGCCGCCGTATCCTCGTCGACACCGTCGATCACCAGAAGCTCGTCGATATCGACATAGGCGACCTCCTCGAGATTGGTAAAGCCCTCGGCCACCAGAAGCTGGGCGAAGAACTCGTCCAGATCGAGCGTCTCCATGAAAAGCTGCGTGCGCTCCTCGAATTCGCGCTGGCGGCGCTGGCTTTCCTCCTCCTCGGTCATGATGTCGATATCGAGCCCGGTGAGTTGACTCGCCAGCCGCACGTTCTGGCCGCGCCGCCCGATGGCAAGCGAAAGCTGTTCGTCGGGCACCACAACCTCGATGCGCTCGGCCTCCTCGTCGAGCACCACCTTGGACACCTCGGCCGGTTGCAGCGCGTTGACCAGGAAGGTCGGCACGTCCTCGTTCCACGGAATGATGTCGATCTTCTCGCCCTGAAGCTCGTTCACCACAGCCTGCACGCGCGAGCCGCGCATGCCGACGCAGGCACCGACCGGATCGATCGAACTGTCATAGGAGACGACCGCGATCTTGGCGCGCGAGCCCGGATCGCGGGCCACCGCCTTGATCTCGATGATGCCGTCATAGATCTCCGGCACTTCCATCTTGAACAGTTCCGCCATGAATTCCGGCGCCGTGCGGGAAAGGAAGATCTGCGGGCCACGGGCCTCGCGGCGCACATCCTTGATGAAGCAGCGGATGCGGTCGCCGTTGCGATAGCTCTCGCGGCCGATCTTCTCGTTGCGGCGCAGGATGCCCTCGCCACGGCCGATATCGACGATGACGTTGCCGTATTCCTCGCGCTTGACGA
>NZ_JBKEAE010000181.1:0-21435 GCF_047971885.1 Tropicimonas sp.
CGTCGCCGGCATATTGCGGCAGCGCCAGCAGGGCAGCCCCCCGGCGCACCGCCTCCTTGTCGTCGATCGCCTCGATCCGGTAGCGGATCGCGGCGCGAATCCGGTCGCGCAGCTGCATCGTCGGCAGATCCGACTGGCGCAGCCGCGCCAGCATCAACTCGTCGCCGCGCGCATGATAGGCGAGCGCCAGATCGACCCCGCCGCGCGGAAACAGGACCCGTGCCGCCCCGGGGTCGATACCCGTATCCTCGCAGGCGGCGCGAAGGCTCTGCTCGCCCCAGCCGTCGAAACCGACATGGGGGAGCACCGCGTCGAGCAGCCGCGATCCCGGTTCCGTCTGTTGGCCTGTATCGGTCATGATGGTTTCTCACTACGAATTTCGCCGCGCGGCCAGTAGACAGGCCGCCGCACCGTTGCTATATCGGTGCTTCCTGCAAGCACATGCAACTCTAACAGAAAGGTGGTGACAACCACATGCAGGTCAGTGTTCGCGACAACAACGTCGATCAGGCACTCCGTGCGCTCAAGAAGAAGCTGCAGCGCGAAGGCGTCTTTCGTGAAATGAAGCTCAAGCAGCACTTCGAGAAGCCTTCCGAAAAGAAGGCACGCGAAAAGGCCGAAGCGATTCGCCGTGCACGCAAGCTGGCGCGCAAGAAGGCGCAGCGCGAAGGGCTTCTCTGATCCCCGTGCGAACCGGCGGCATGCGCCGCTTGTCACCCCCGAGCCGTTGGCCCGGGGGTTTTCTTTTGCCTGCGGCGAAGATCAGGCCGCACCGCTTCCCTGTTCCGATTTCAGCAGGTCGCGGATCTGGATCAGCACGTCGGTCTCGGTCGGGCCCTTGGGCTCTTCGGGGGCCGGCTCGTCCTTGCCCATGGTGGCTTCCTTGACCCGGTTCACGCCCTTGACCAGCAGGAAGACGACCCACGAGATGATGAGAAAATTGATCACCGCCATGATGAACTTGCCATAGGCGAAGGTCGCCGCATCCTCGCCCGAACCGATGGTGAAGCCGAGGCTCGAAAAATCGATGCCGCCGGTGAACAGGCTGATGAGCGGATTGATCAGATCATCGACCATCGAGCTTACGATCGCCGTAAAGGCGGCACCGATGATGATACCGACCGCCATGTCCATCACGTTGCCGCGGGCAATGAACTGCTGAAATTCCTTGATCATTGGAAGAGTCTCCTTGGATTTGCGCCCCGACCGGGCCTATGCGGCAAACTAGCCAGACTGCCGGATTGGTCAACGCCCCTTCGGACTGCGACTTTCCGCACAGTGTCTCTCGGCTTGCGAGAGATGCATCCGCCCCGGCAACCGCTTAGGAAGGCGCAAACACAGACAGAGGACACCATGTCAGACCAGACCATCGCCCGACGCCTTGACGATTTTCCCATCACCCGCCGCTGGCCGGCACAGCACCCCGACCGTATCCAGCTCTATTCCTTTCCCACGCCCAACGGGGTGAAGATCTCGATCGCGCTCGAAGAGCTTGGCCTGCCCTACGAGGCGCATCGGGTCACGCTGTCGGACGAGGATGTGAAAAGCCCCGAATTCCTGTCGCTCAATCCGAACAACAAGATCCCGGCGATCATCGACCCCGACGGCCCGGACGGAAAGCCGCTGGGCCTGTTCGAATCGGGCGCGATCCTGCTCTATCTGGCGGACAAGACCGGCAGGCTGATCGGCACGACGGCGCGCGACCGCGCCATCGTCACCCAGTGGCTGATGTTCCAGATGGGCGGCGTGGGGCCAATGTTCGGGCAACTGGGCTATTTCTTCGCCTTCGCCGGACGCGAGATCGAGGATCCGCGCCCGCGCGAGCGCTACATCAACGAGGCGCGGCGCCTGCTTGGGGTGCTGGAGGGGCAGCTTTCGCAGCGCGACTGGATCGCCGGCGATTTCTCCATCGCCGATATCGCCGTTGCGCCATGGATCCGAACGCTCGATACCGGCTACAACGCGCTCGGCGTGCTGGGCTGGCAGGATTTTCCGGCCGTCGCTGCCTATGTCAGCCGCTTCACGGCGCGGCCGGCGGTGCAGCGCGGCCTTAACATCCCGCCGCGCGACTGATCCGAACGGCGGGAAGACCGGGGCCGGAGGCGACGATCAGCTTCGCAACACGCCTCCGGTCGCCCTGGCGACCTTTTCGATGATCGTGGCGCTTACCGCCTCGATCTGCTCGTCGGTCAGGGTCTTGTCCCTGGGCTGGAGGCGCACGGTGATGGCGAGCGATTTCCTGCCCGGCCCCATCTGCGCCTCGGCCTTCGGCCCGTGGAATTCGTCGAAGACGCGCACCTCCTCGATCAGCGCCTTGTCGGCACCGGCGGCGGCGTTGACCACATCGAGCGACTGAACACCGGCATCGAGGACAAAGGCGAAATCGCGTTCGACCGCCTGAAGATCCGCCAGTTCCAGCGCCCCCCTGCCCGTCCCTTTCGCTTTGGGGAACGGAACGGCGGCCAGATCGATGCTGAAGGCGACCGCCGGCCCCCTGACGTCGAGCGCCTCGAGCACGCGCGGATGCAGTTCGCCGAAAACGCCCAGAACGTTCTTCGGCCCGAGGCAGATCGCGCCCGAACGGCCCGGGTGGAACCAGCCCGGCACATCGCGCCGGATCTGCACCCGGGCCGGTGCGCCCGCCGCCGCGAGGACCGCCTCGATATCGGCCTTGGCGTCGAACGGATCGACCGGGCGGCGCACGCCATGCACATCCCGTGGTCCGGTGCCTCCCACCAGCAGGCCGACGGCGACCTGCGCCTGTTCGCCCGGCTCGCCGCCGTGAAAGGCGGGGCCGACCTCGAACAGCGCCAGGTCGGCAAAGCCGCGCGCCTGATTGCGCGCCGCCGCCTGAAGCAGCCCCGGCAGAGGCGAGGGGCGCATATGGCTCATCTCCGACGAGATCGGGTTTTCCAGCCGCGTCGCGGCGGTACCGCCGCCGAAAAGCGCGGCCGCGCCTTCGTCGATGAATGAATAGGTAACGCATTCGTTATACCCGAGCGCGGCGATCGTCCGCCGCGCGGCCCCCTCGCGGCGCTGCATCGGCGTCAGCACCGGCTCTGGCACGCCGGGACGGGCGCGCGGCAGCGGCGTTCCCTCGAGTTTTGTCAGCGAGGCGATGCGTGCCACTTCCTCGACCAGATCGGCCTCGCCGGTCACATCGGGGCGCCAGCTTGGCACATGGGCCATGTCGCCGTCGAAGCGGAAGCCGAGCGCTTCGAGCGTTGCCCGCTGTGCCGCCTCGGGGATCGCCATCCCGACGAGGCTTTCGACCCGCTGCGGATCGAGCCGATAGGCGCGGTCGGTGTCGGGCACCGCCCCGGCGACGACCATCTCCGATGCCTCGCCGCCGGCGTGCTCCACGATCATCCGCACCGCCATCTCCAGCCCCACGGACGTGAAGGCCGGATCCACCCCGCGCTCGAACCGGTAGCGTGCGTCGGAACTGACCTTCAGCGCCCGTCCGGCATGGGCGGTCTGGATCGGATCCCAATAGGCGCTCTCGACAAAGACGTTGACGGTCTTGTCGGTGCAACTCGTCGCCTCGCCGCCCATGATGCCGGCGATACTCTCGGGACCCTCGTCATCGGAAATGACGATCTGCCCGGGCAAGAAGGCATATTCCCTGCCGTCCAGCGCCAGAAGCCGCTCGCCGCCCCTGGCGCGGTGCACCCGCAGGTTACCCTTCACCTTGTCGGCGTCGAAGACGTGCAGCGGGCGGTTCTGGTCGTAGGTGTAGAAGTTGGTCACATCGACCAGAAAGCTGATCGGGCGCAGGCCGATGGCACGGAGCCGGTCCTGAAGCCATTGCGGCGACGGGCCGTTGCGCACACCCCGGATCAGCCGGCCGCAGAACAGCGGGCAGCCGTCGCGCGTATCCTCGTCGATGCCGACGCCGAGCGGCGAGGTGAAGGCAGCGGGCACCGGCACCACCTCCTGCGCGATCAGCCGGCCGAGACCCCGCGCCGCCAGATCGCGCGCGATACCGTGCACCCCCAGCGCATCGGGGCGGTTGGGGGTGATGGCGATCTCGATCACCGGGTCGATCTTTTCCGGCGCATGTTCGGCCAGCCAGTCGGCGAACCGCTGCCCGACCTCGCCCGAGGGAAGCTCGATGATACCTTCGTGTTCGTTGCTGAGTTCCATCTCGCGCTCCGAACACATCATACCGAAGCTCTCGATGCCACGAATCCTGCCCACCCCTATGGTGGTGTCGATGCCGGGCACATAGGTGCCGGGCCTGGCCACCACCACGGTGATGCCCGCCCGTGCATTGGGCGCGCCGCAGATGATCTGCCTCATACCCTCGTCGGTTTCGACCTGACAGACGTTGAGCCTGTCGGCATCGGGGTGTTTCTCGGCCGAAATCACCCTGCCTATGGTAAAGTCGCCCAGCCGCGCCACGGGGTCTTCGACCCCCTCGACCTCGAGCCCGAGATCGGTGAGCGCATCAAGGATCTCGTCCAGCGTGGCGTCGGTCTCAAGATGGGACTTGAGCCAGGAAAGCGTGAATTTCATGCAAAGCCCCTGCGGCAGCGGAAAGGTCGCGTGTGCTTAGCCGATCCGGGGCGTGGGGTGAAGGGCCGGAAGAACCATATTCGGCTCAGCCGCGGACACGCTGGCCGGCCTCGTCGAAGTAATAGGCCCGCGCCGGATCGAAGGCGAGGCGCGCGTCGATACCGGGGGAAATGTCGTGCTGGCCAAACAGCCGCACCGTGATCTCGTGACCCGCCGGGGAGGTCAGCAGGACGTTGGTATCGCCCCCCAGCTTCTCCACATGCGTCACGTGGCCGCCAAGCGGCCCCTCGCCCGCAATGGTCAGGTTCTCGGGGCGGATTCCAAGCGTCAGGTCGGGCCTGCCGCCCGCCTCGGTCGCGGGCAGGAAGTTCATCGACGGCGCACCGAGGAACCCGGCAACGAACCGGTTGACCGGGTCGTTATAGAGATCCATCGGCGCGCCGACCTGTTCGACCACCCCGTCGCGCAGGACGACGATCTTGTCGGCCAGCGTCATCGCCTCGGTCTGGTCGTGGGTGACATAGATCATCGAGGCATCCAGCGCCCGGTGCAGGGTTGCGATCTCGATCCGCGTCTTCATGCGCAGGGCGGCATCAAGGTTCGACAGCGGCTCATCGAACAGGAACAGCCTCGGTTCGCGCACGATGGCCCGCCCGATGGCGACGCGCTGGCGCTGGCCGCCCGAAAGCTCGGAAGGACGGCGCCCGAGGTATTCGCCAAGCGACAGCATGCGACTGGCTTTGTCGATCCGGGCGGCGATCTCGGGCTTCGGCATTCCCTCCTGTTTCAGCCCCAGCGCCATGTTCCCCTCGACCGTCAGGTGCGGGTAGAGCGCGTAGGACTGGAACACCATCGCGATGCCGCGTTTGGCGGGGGGCACTGCGTTGACGATCTGCCCGCCGATTTCCACCGTGCCCGAGGTGGCATCCTCCAGCCCGGCAATAACGCGCAGCAGGGTGGACTTGCCGCAGCCCGACGGACCGACGAAGACGACGAATTCGCCTTCTTCCACCGCAAGATCGATGTTCCTGAGAACCCTGACCTCACCAAAGGACTTGCAGACGTTTTTCAGGTTCAGCGCGGTCATTTCGTGTCCTCGAGTTCGATAACGCGGCCGGTGCGGATGCTCTCGTCGGCGGCAAGACAGACGCGGAGCGACTGCACCGCGTCCCGGGCATGGCGGGACAGGTCGATATCTTCGGCGATGGTCCGGATCATGAAGGCCTGTTCGGCATCGCAAAGGTCCTGATGGCCCGGCTCGCCGGGGAAATCCACCATTTCGTCACCGGTAAGGCGATGAATCTTCAGGCTGCCCACCTTGGTGTGCCCCTCGACATCGTCCGAACCCGGATCGGCTGGCGAGACGATGGAAACCGCACCGTTGGGCGAGACGATATCCTTCACGAAATGGGCGGTATCGGACATCATAGGTCCCCAGCCGGCTTCGTACCAGCCGATCGAGCCGTCGGCGAAAAACACCTGAAACTGGCCGTAGTTGTACATGTCGGGTGCGATTTCGTCCGACAGGCGCAGGCCCATGCCATGTACGCGGACCGGCGCGGCATCGGTGATCTGGCACATCACGTCGACGTAATGCACCCCGCAATCGACAATGGGCGACGTGGTCTGCATCAGTTGCCTGTGGGTCTGCCAGGCCGGCCTGTCGGATTGCTGGTTGAGGTTCAGCCGGAAGACGTAGGGACCGCCCAGATCGCGCGCCTCGGCGATCAGGCGCTGCCACGAAGGGTGGTGGCGCAGGATGTACCCGACCACCAGCTTGCGGTTCAGCCGCGCCGCTGTATCGGCCACGCGCGCGGCATCGGCAACGCTTGTCGCCAGCGGCTTTTCGACAAAGACATGTGCGCCCGCCTCCATCGCCGCAACGGCATAATCGGCGTGGCTGTCCGAATAGGTGGCGATACAGACCAGATCGGGCGCCGTTTCGGCCAGCGCCCCGATGAAATCGCCGAACCGCGGATAACCCGCCAACGCGCCGGGCAGATCCCGCCCCGAGCGGTCCACCAGCCCGACGATCGTGCTGCCGGGATGGTCGTGGTGGGCCAGTGCATGGCTGAGCCCCATGTTGCCGAGACCGGCAATGAGCGTGCGTATCATTTCACTGCCCCCGAGGTGATGCCGCGGATAAGCTGGCGCGAGAAGATGACATAGAGGATCATCACCGGCAGGATGGCCATCGAAAGCGCCGACAGCACCGCGTTCCAGTCGGTAACGAACTGGCCGATGAAGACCTGGCTGCCCAGCGTCAGCGTCTTGGTGGCCTCGGCCGGGGCGAGGATCAGCGGGAACCACAGGTCGTTCCAGATCGGGATCATGTTGAAAACCGCCACCGTCGCCATCGCCGGGCGCACCAGCGGCAGCACGAGGCGGAAGAAGATGGTGTATTCGCTCAGCCCGTCGATGCGGCCGGCGTTCTTCAGGTCGTCCGAGACCTGCTTCATGAATTCGCTGAGGATGAACACCGCCAGCGGCAGCCCCTGCGCGGTGTAGACGAGGATCAGCGCCGTCAGCGTGTTGACCAGCCCCGAGGCAACCATCATTTCGAGGATCGCCACGGTGCCGATGCGGATCGGGATCATGATGCCGAGCGCAAGATAGAGCCCCATCAGCGTGTTGCCCCGGAACCGGTATTCGGAAAGCGCGAAGGCCGCCATCGCGCCGAACAGCAGGATCAGGAACAGCGAGCAGACGGTGACGATCATCGAGTTCTGGAAGTAGAGGAAGAAATCGCCCTGTTTCATCACCGTCTGGTAGCCGATCATCGAGAAGGTCCCGGAATCGGGCAGCGCCAGCGGTTCGCGGAAGATCGCCTTGCGGGTCTTGAACGAGTTGACGACGATCACGAAGACGGGAAACAGCGCGATCACCGTGTAGCTCAGCAGGATCACATGGGCGAGCGCGGTGTTGAGCGGGTTGCGGCGGGCCTTGTTCATCGCGCGCTCCTCAGAACTGGTAGCGGCGCAGCCGCGTCTGGATGCCGAAGAGATAGATGCAGACCCCGATCAGGATGACCACGAACATCGCCGTCGCGATAGCCGAGCCCATGTGGGGATCGCCCAGTTGCAACTGGAAGCCGAAGAAGGTGCGATAAAGGAAGGTGCCGAGGATATCGGTCGAGAAGTTGGGCCCGGCCAGTGCGCCCTGCGTGGTATATATCAGGTCGAAGGCGTTGAAATTGCCCACGAAGGTCAGGATCGAGATGATCCCGATCGACGGCAGGATCAGCGGCAGCTTGATCTTCCAGAAGGCAGACATGCCGGTGATGCCGTCGCATTCGCCGGCCTCCAGTATCTCCTCGGGGATCGACAGCAGCGCGGCGTAGATCAGCATCATCGGAATGCCGACGAACTGCCAGACCGAGATCAGCGCCAGCGTGGTCAGCGCGTATTCCTCTTTCCCCAGCCAGGGCTGGAACAGCGTTTTCAGCCCGACCGCATCCAGCAGCGAGGGGGCAATACCCCAGATCGGCGACAGGATCAGCTTCCAGGCGAAGCCGACGATGACGAAGCTGAGGATCGTCGGGATGAAGATCGCCGAGCGGTAGAGATGGGCGAAACGCAGGCGCGGGTGGCTGAGAATGGCCGCAAGCATGATGCCGATCGGGTTCTGGACGATCATGTGGATGAAGAAGAACCAGAAGTTGTTTCCCAGCGCGTTCCAGAACTGCTTCGACCACAGCGCATCGCCGAAAAGGGTATGGAAATTCGCCAGCCCGACGAACTCGCGCCCCCCCTGTCCGGTCGCCGAATAGAGTGCGAGCCGCAGCGTGTTGAACAGCGGAAAGATCATCACGGCGGTATAGACGATCACCGCCGGGGCAAGAAACAGCAGGATGTGCCACCTGATGCGGGGCGAACGGCCGGTATCTGCCATGGGTCGCTACCTGTCGGGACTGCGGAGGTTGAGAAGTGCCCGGACGGGGAGGAAACGTCCGGGCCAGTGTGAGTGGTGACGCCTACTGTTGTGGCGCGTACCAGCTTGCCAGACCGTCCTGCAGACGGCTGGCAGCTTCTTCGGGCGTCTCCGCACCCTTGATCACCTGTGCCGAGGCGTTCCACGTCTCGTTTTCGAGGTTCGGTGTGCCCCGCGACAGGATCTGATAGGTCGACCGGATGGTGCTCTCGCAATCGCTCCTCCACGAGACGAACTCCTGCGCCAGCGGGTCCTCCATCGCCACCTCGTGGTTCGAAAGCGAGAAGAACCCGGGCAGCGCGTTGGCGTAGAGCGAAGCGAATTCCTCGGAACCTACCCAGTTGAGGAAGGCCTTCGCGGCCTCGGCATTGGGCGAGGCGGCGTTGAGCCCGATGGCGATGTCGGTATGATCCGAGATGTAGCAGGTATCGCCCTCGGCGACGACCGGCGGCGGGAAGGCGCCCATCTCGAAATCGGCCTGGGTGTTGAAGCCCGAGATTTCCCACGAACCGGTCGGATAGATCGCGGCGCGCCCGAGGGTGAAGAGGTTCTGGCTGTCGGGATAGGTCTGCGCCTCGAACCCGTCGCCGAGGTAATCCTTCCAGCGTGCAAGCTGCCGGTAGGGCGCGACCCACGCGTCGTCGGTCAGCTTCTGCTCGCCCCTGATCAGCGCCAGGCGGCCTTCCTCGCCTTTCCAGTAGTTCGGGCCGATGTTCTGATACCCCATGGTCGCGGCTTCCCACTGGTCGTTGGTGCCCATCGCCATTGGAATGTAGGTGCCGTCCTCGGCGATCCTGTCGAGCACGGAAAAGAACTCGTCGACGGTTTTCGGCGGCTCGATCCCAAGTTCGGCAAAGGCTTCCTTGTTGTAGAGGAAGCCGTGGATCACACTGGCCATCGGCACGCAGAATGTGGCCGATCCGTCATCGGTCTGCCATGCCGACTTGGCCACGCCCGAGAAGTTGGCCATCGCCTCCAGGTCGCTCAGATCGGCCAGCTTGCCGCCATCGTAAAGCGCAAGCGATGCGTCGAAGGGACGGCAGGTGATGAGATCGCCGGCCGAGCCCGCGTCGAGCTTGGAGTTCAGCACGGCGTTGTATTCGGCCGGTGCCGAGGGGGTGAAGTTGAGCCGGACACCCGGATGGGCGGCCTCGAAGGCGGGAATGATCTTGTCCTGCCACAATGTCAGGTCGTCGTTGCGCCAGCTTTCGATGGTCAGCGTGACGTCCTGCGCGAATGCCGGAATCGCGGTCAGCGATGTACCGGCAAGCAATGCCGCGCCGATGATTGATCTTTTCATGTCTTCTCTCTCCCTGTTGAATGCGTTTGACGGTCCTGCCCGCCGGTATTCAGATCCGTGCCAAGGCGGCGCGCAGGCGCCCCCCCGATTGTTCGAGCAGCTCCCCGGCCGCCGCCGGCGAACCGACACCCGCCGCCAGCAGCACGGCCGGCTTGACCGCCCCGCCGGATTCGGCAAGGCAGGCCTGCGCCCTGTCCGGCGAAACCGCCGCGATCCGGGCGACCATGCCCGCCGCCCGCTGACGCAGCTTGGCATTGTCGGCCCGCAGGTTGACCATCATCCCGTCATGCACATGACCGAGCGCAACGCCCATCAGCGTCGACATGACATTGAGCGCCACCTTCTGCGCCGTTCCTGCCCCCATACGGGTCGAACCCGCGATCACCTCGGGCGGGGTCGCCAGCAGGATCGCCACATCGGCCCCGTCGAACATCGGCGCGCCTTCGTTGTTGGCGATGGCGATGGTCCGGCCACCCCGCTGCCGCGCCACATCGAGAAACGCCAGTGGATAGGGTGTCGTCCCGCTTGCGCTGAGCGCGATGACCACGTCGCCGGAAGAAACGCGCCCGGCAGCGGCCCGCGCGGCCGCAACGTCGTCCTCGGTATCGCCGGGCATATGCGCGCCGGTCGGAACGCCGCCGGCCATGCTGATATTCACCCTGTCGGCATCCAGACCGAAAGTGGCCCCAAGCTCCGACGCATCGGCCAGCGCCATCAGGCCGGACGACCCCGCCGCCACATAATGAAGGTTGCGTCCCGCCCGAATGGCGCCGGCCATCAGTTCGGCGCCCCGCGCCAGCGCGTCGCCGGCCCGCATGATCGACCCGATCGCCGCCTTCTGTCCGGCAAGAAGAACCTCGGCAACCTCGGGAAGCGGGCGCGTGTCGAGACCGGGCGCGTCAGGATGCAGTTCCTCGGTCGTTCGGCGATTCATTGGTTCCCCCCTGCGGCACGTTGACAGAACAATACCTTTTAAATACCTTTTGTCCACCATATTTTTCTGCATATAGTCGAAATAGCCCGAATACTATCTTTTGATAGTGGATCACCCCGGAATTGTAGATAAAATATCGCTTCAAAACCGACAATAGGTATTATAAAGGTATCCCATGCAGCACGCTTCGCCCCAGATTCTGATCGGCGTCGACGGAGGTGGAACCTCCTGTCGCGTCGCATTGGCTGTCGACGGCGAACGCTTCGATTGCAGGCGCGGGCCGGCCAATGTTTCAACCGACTTCGCAGGCGCGGTCGCGACCGTTCTGGCGGCGCTGGCGGACGCCGCCGATTCGGCAGGCCTGACAATGGGCGATATCGCGCGGGCCACCGCCCACGTGGGCCTTGCCGGCGTCATGAGTCCCGCCATTGCCAGCCGGGTCGCCGCGGAATTGCCGGTCGGCCGGGTTTGCGTCACCGACGACCGGCCCACCACCGTTGCGGGGGCGCTTGGCGATGCCGACGGGGCGGTTGCCGCCATCGGCACCGGCTCGTTCCTCGGACGGCAGGTCGCGGGGCGGATAACCGGCCTCGGGGGCTGGGGGTTCTACATCGGCGATCAGGCCGCCGGGGCGTGGCTCATGCGCCGCGCCTTCGAGGAGCTGATGCTGGCGGTCGACGGTCTGGCCGAGATGACGCCCTTTGCCGGCGCGTTGCTGGCCGAACACGGAAACGACCCCGGCGCGGTGGTGCAGTTTTCGCTGCGCTCCCGGCCGGTCGATTACGCGCGGCTGGCCGTACGCATCGTCGATGCCGCCGAAGCGGGCGATCCGCTGGCGACAAGGTTGATGACGGAAGGGGCGGCCTATATCCGCCGCGGGCTCGACCGGCTGGGCTGGACGCCGGCCGAACCGCTTTGCCTGACCGGCGGGCTGGGGCCGGCCTATGGTCGCTGGCTTGGCCTCGCGTCGATCCCGCCGCGCGGGACGGCGCTCGACGGCGCATTGATTCTCGCCGCCAGATTGCGCGCAAGGGAGGAAGACGGTGCATGAGCGTTGACGCCTTCCTCACCCCCGCCAACTGGATGGAGGGCGGCGCCGGCCCCCGCTACGTGCGGCTGCGCAGGCGGATCGAGGATGGCATCGCCCGGAGGATATTCACGCCCGACGTGCCGCTGCCGCCCGAACGCGAGATCGCGGCGATGACCGGGCTGTCGCGGGTCACCGTACGCAAGGCGATACAGGATCTGGTCGAACGCGGCATCGTCGTCCAGCGGCAGGGTTCGGGATCGTTCGTGAAGGCGACCGGGCAGCGGGTCGAGCAATCGCTTTCGCGCCTCACCTCGTTCACCGAGGACATGGCGCGGCGCGGCATGGACACGCAGGCGACATGGCTCGAACGCGGCGTCTTCGTCCCCTCGCCCGAGGAGGTGGTGGCGCTTGCCCTGCCGTCGGGCGATTCCGTGGCCCGGCTGTCGCGCCTGCGCAGCGCGGGCGGCCGGCCGATGGCCATCGAACGGGCCGCGCTGCCGCTCGATATCCTGCCCGATCCGCTGCGGGTCGAAACATCGCTCTACGAGGAACTCGAACGGCTCGGCGCCCGCCCGGTGCGGGCGTTACAGAAAATCTCGGCGATAAACCTGGGCGCCGACGAGGCCCGCCTGCTGAATCTGGAACCGCGCGACGCCGGCCTCCGGATCGAGCGCCGCTCCTATCTCGACAACGGCCGCGTCGCCGAATTTACCCGATCCACCTATCGCGGCGACGCCTACGATTTCGTGGCCGAGTTGCGACTAGCCAAAAGACAGGACTGACCATGCTGGACAACCAGACCCAGATGCGGCGCGAGATCGACGAGATCCCGGCCGCCGTCGACCGCCTGCTGTCGACCGGCAGCACCGCCATCGCCAACGCGGCCCTTGCCGCCGCCGCGCGCGACCCGGCCTTTGCCATCACCATCGCGCGCGGATCGTCCGATCACGCCTGCACCTATTTCAAATACGCAAGCGAACTGTTGCTGGGGCTGGCGGTCGCCTCGGTCGGCCCCTCGGTCGCCTCGATCTACGGGGCGGAGCTTCGCCTGAGAAAAAGCCTCTGCATCGCCGTTTCGCAATCGGGGAAAAGCCCCGATATCGTCGAACTTGCCCAGACCGCCCGGCGCGATGGCGCGCTGACGATGGCGATCACCAACCACCGCCATTCTCCGCTGGCCGAAAGCTGCAGCCACACGCTCGACATTCTGGCCGGACCGGAAAGGTCGGTCGCCGCCACCAAGACATTCGTCAACTCGGTTGTCGCCGGACTGCTGCTTCTGGCCGAATGGAAGGGCGACGGCGAACTGATCGCCGCCCTGCGCCGGCTGCCCACGCTGCTGGAGCGCGCAACCCGGATCGACTGGCCGGAGGTGCGCGGCGCCATCGGCGGCGAGCATTCGCTCTTTACCCTCGGGCGCGGCCCCTCCTGGGCAATGTCGAACGAGGCGGCGCTGAAGTTCAAGGAAACCTGCCAGCTTCACGCCGAAAGCTATTCCTCGGCCGAGGTGTTGCACGGGCCGGTCTCCATCGTCGGCGAGGGGTTTCCGGTCCTGTGTTTCGCCGCCGCCGACGCGGCGGAAAAGACCGTGACCGAGATCGCCGATCAGATCGCGCAAAAGGGCGCGCGGGTTTTCGTTTCGAGCCCGGGCGCCCGGCACGCGACACCCATCGACCACGTTCGCACCGATCACCCGCTGACCGATCCGGTCAGCCTGATCGTTTCGTTCTATTCGATGGTCGAACGTTTCGCGGTGTCGCGCGGTATCGATCCCGACGCCCCGCGTCACCTGAGAAAGGTGACGGAAACGCTATGAGAAACCCGGCAACCGCCTTTGTCGGAGCCGAGATCTTCGACGGAAACAGCCTGCGCACCGGTTGTGCCCTGCTGCTGGACGGGGCCGAGGTCGCGGCGATCCTGCCGCAAGGCGAGGTTCCGGCGGACGCAATGCGGCGCGAGGTATCGGGCACGCTGGCGCCGGGGTTCGTCGACCTTCAGGTGAACGGCGGTGGCGGCGTGATGTTCAACGATACGCAGACCGTCGCGGCGCTTGCCACCATCGCCGGTGCCCATGCGTCGCTCGGATCGACCGCCATCCTGCCAACGCTGATCACCGATACACCCGAACACACCCGTGCCGCCATCGCCGCCACCCGCGAGGCGATCGCGCAGGGCGTGCCCGGCATCGCGGGGCTGCACCTTGAGGGCCCGCATCTGTCGATTGCCCGCAAGGGGGCGCACGATCCGTCGCTGATCCGGCCGATGGCGCCGTCGGACCTCGACATGCTGATCGGGGCTGCGGCGGACCTGCCGGCCCTGATGCTGACGGTCGCCCCGGAAAGCGTGACGCCGGCCCAGATCCAAGCGCTCGCCGATGCCGGCGCTGTGGTCTCGCTCGGCCATACCGACAGCGATTTCGCCACCTGTATCGCCGCTGCCGATGCCGGCGCCCGTTGCGTGACGCATCTGTTCAACGCGATGAGCCAGCTTGGGCATCGCGCGCCCGGCCTCGTCGGGGCGGCGCTGGACGACGGGCGGCTTTCGGCCGGGCTGATCGCCGACCTGCTGCATGTCCATCCGGCGGCGATCCGCATCGCGCTTGCCGCCAAGACCGGGCCGGGGCGGATTTTCCTCGTCACCGACGCGATGGCACCGGCCGGAACCGACGCCGGTCATTTCGTGCTGAACGGTCGCCGCATCGAACGCGGCGACGGCAGGCTGACGCTGGCGGACGGCACGCTGGCCGGTGCCGATCTCGACATGGCGACGGCGATCCGCAACCTGACGGAAAACTCCGGCCTGCCACACGCCGGAGCACTGGCCATGGCAACCTCGATCCCCGCCGACCTGATGGGCCTGGGCGACATCCATGGCCGGCTGTCGCCGGGCCGCCGGGCCGATTTCGTCCACCTCGATCCGCAGGGCGAATTGCGCGGCGTCTGGTGTGCCGGCCAACCCGTTGCCTGACGAAAGCGAATTGCCGCCGCGCGCCGCAAAATAGGGGTTTCGCCGCCGGTGGTTTTCCCCTATACGCGCCCATCTGCGCCGTTTCGGCGCGAAAACCTCTCCACGGGCCCTGCTGGACGACATCCCGGCCTGCGCCATGAACCCTGAAGCTGAAGGAGACCCCGATGTCGATCACAGTCGAAGATAAAGCCCGCGTTCTCAAGGATTTTGCGACCAGGGAGGGCGACACCGGCTCACCCGAGGTTCAGGTCGCGATCCTGACCTCGCGCATCAATACGCTGACCGAGCATTTCAAGACCCACAAGAAGGACAACCACTCGCGCCGTGGTCTTCTGAAGCTCGTCGCGCAGCGCCGCAAGCTGCTGGACTACCTCAAGCGCAAGGACGAGCCCCGCTATCAGGATCTCATCCAGCGTCTGAGCATCCGCCGCTGAGGCAGAACGACCGCCACTTACGGAAAAACGCCCGCGTGACCCACGCGGGCGTTTTCATATGCGCTGCCGAATCCGGCACTCAACCCGTGTTTCGGCGCGCTTCGTTGCCAGTGGCGCCGGATCCGGCACACTGGGACAAGGGGCTGTCCTTGTTCACAGGTTCGTGCAACTCTGGCGCGAAGTGGTGCGTATCAAGATAAGGAGTGTTGCATGCAGCCCGGAATCTGGTTCAGTCTTGCCGCCTATTTTTTGCTGATGCTTGCTATCGGCGTCTATGCATGGATGAAATCCACATCGAGTTCCGAAGAATACATGCTCGGCGGGCGCAACCTGCCGCCTGCGGTCGCGGCGCTTTCGGCCGGCGCTTCGGACATGAGCGGCTGGCTGCTTCTGGGCCTGCCCGGCGCGCTTTTCGTTTCGGGGCTGGCGCAATCCTGGATCGGCATCGGGCTGTTCGTCGGCGCGTGGATTAACTGGATCGTCGTCGCGCCGCGCCTGCGCCAGCAGACCGAGCAATACGACAACAGCCTGACAATACCCGGTTTTCTCGGCAACCGCTTTCCCAGCACGGCGCGGCTGCTGCGGATCGTCTCGGCGGTTGTCATCGTGGTGTTCTTCGCCGTCTATACCGCCTCGGGCCTGGTCGGTGGCGGCAAGCTTTTCGCCAGCGCCTTCGGCAGCAACTACATGGTAGGCGTGATGCTGACGCTGGGGATCGTGCTGATCTATACGGTGATGGGCGGCTTCCTGGCCGTCAGCCTGACCGATTTCGTCCAGGGCATCATCATGATGCTGGCGCTGATCATCATGCCCATCGTCGTTCTGACCACAGACGGCGGCAACGGCGTTGGGCAGGCGGCCGAGCGGCTGACGGCGATCGACCCCAACTTTCTGTCGCTGTTTACCGGTGTGACCTTTCTGGGCTGGCTTTCGACCGTGGCCTGGGGGCTGGGTTATTTCGGCCAGCCCCATATCATCGTGCGTTTCATGGCGGTGCGCAGCGTCGCCGATGTGCCGAAGGCGCGCAATATCGGCATGAGCTGGATGGCGGTATCGCTGATCGGCGCCATCGCCGTGGGTATTTTCGGCCGCGCCTATGCCGAGCGCATGGGGCTGGAGGTGGCCGACCCCGAGACAATCTTCATCATTCTGGCCAATCTGCTGTTCCACCCGCTTGTTACCGGTTTCCTCTATGCCGCGCTGCTGGCGGCGATCATGTCGACGGTGTCGAGCCAGCTTCTGGTCGCCTCCTCCTCGCTGACCGAGGATATCTACCGCGCCGCGTTCAAGCGGCATGCGAGCGAACGCGAACTGGTCAATATCGGCCGGCTGGCGGTGCTAGCGGTGGGGATCGTGGCGATGACGATCGCCAACAACCCGGATTCGCAGGTGCTCGGGCTGGTCGCCAACGCATGGGCCGGGTTCGGCGCCGCCTTCGGTCCGCTGATCATCCTGTCGCTGACCTGGAAACGGATGACCGGGGCCGGGGCCGTCGCCGGTCTGGTTACCGGTGCCGTGGTGGTGATTGCATGGATCGCGCTGGGGCTGAGTTCATCTTTCATGGGTCAGGGGCTGTATGAAATCGTACCCGGTTTTGTCGCCGCCTGGATCGCGATCGTCGCGGTCAGCCTCGCCACCCCCGACCGGGGCGAATACCGCACGTTCAAGACCGCCTGACCCGGTTTGAGCCCGTTGCGGCGCCCGCCCGGCCGGCAGCCGGGCGGGCGCCTTGAAGCAGACATTCCGCGCAGTGCCGGCGATGCCGGCACCGCGCATTTTGGCGGGCACGCCCACTTTCCAACCCCCTTGAATTCCTGTACACGCGCCCAATCTGAGACGTGGTGCGAGAGATCCCGGCACCGTGACGAAGGATATCAGGGATCGGCGGCAATGGGGCCGCCATTCAATCGGGAGACCCGGGATGCGCCCGGGAGCGCTCCCCTACAGGATACGCTAGATGTTCAATGAAGTGAAAAAGTCGATGCAGTGGGGCCAGGAAACCCTCACGCTCGAAACCGGCAAGGTTGCCCGTCAGGCTGACGGCACCGTGATCGCGACTCTCGGTGAGACCTCGGTGATGGCCAACGTGACCTTTGCCAGGGAGCCCAGGCCGGGGCAGGATTTCTTTCCGCTTACGGTTCATTACCAGGAAAAATACTATGCCGCAGGCAAGGTGCCCGGCGGCTTTTTCAAGCGCGAGGCGCGCCCCTCCGAGAAGGAGACGCTCACCGCGCGCCTGATCGACCGGCCGATCCGCCCGCTCTTCGCCCCCGGCTTCAAGAACGAAGTGCTCGTCATGTGCACCGTTCTGAGCCATGATCTGGTCAACGACCCCGATATCGTGGCAATGATCGCCGCCTCGGCCGCACTGACCATCTCGGGCGTGCCCTTCATGGGGCCTATCGGCGCCTGCCGGGTCGGCTTCGCCAATGGCGCCTACGTGCTGAACCCCGAAGTGGCCGATATGGACCAGCTCCGGCTGAACCCCGAGCAGCGGCTCGATCTGGTTGTCGCCGGCACCAGAGACGCGGTGATGATGGTCGAATCCGAGGCCTATGAGCTTTCGGAAGACGAGATGCTGGGCGCGGTGACCTTCGCGCACGAACAGTTCCAGCCGGTGATCGACCTGATCATCTCGCTGGCCGAAGTGGCCGCCAGGGAGCCCTTCGACTACGCGCCGCCGGATTATTCCGCCCTCTACGCCGCGGTGAAGGCCGCGGGCGAGACCGACATGCGCGCGGCCTATGCCATCCGCGACAAGCAGGAACGCGTCAACGCCGTTGCTGCGGCCCGCGAGAAGATCGCCGCCGCGCTGAGCGAAGAGCAGCAGGAGGACCCGAATCTCGGCCCGGCGCTCAAGAAGCTGGAGTCCGGCATCCTGCGCGGCGACGTGGTGAAGAACGGCATACGCATCGACGGCCGGACGACGACCCAGGTACGCCCGATCGACGCCGAGGTCAGCCTGCTGCCGCGCACCCACGGCTCGGCGCTGTTCACCCGGGGCGAGACCCAGGCGCTGGTGGTCACCACGCTGGGCACCGGCGAGGACGAGCAGATCATCGACGCGCTTCATGGCAATTTCCGCTCGAACTTCCTGCTGCACTACAACTTCCCGCCCTACTCGGTCGGCGAGGTTGGACGTGTCGGCGGCCCCGGCCGGCGCGAGATCGGCCATGGCAAGCTTGCCTGGCGGGCCCTGCAGGCGGTTCTGCCGGCACCGACGGATTTCCCCTACACGATCCGTATCGTTTCGGAGATCACCGAATCGAACGGTTCGTCGTCGATGGCCTCGGTCTGCGGCGGCTCGCTGTCGATGATGGATGCGGGCGTACCGCTCAAGGCGCCGGTCGCCGGCGTCGCCATGGGCCTGATCCTCGAGGAAGACGGCTCTTACGCGGTGCTGACCGATATCCTCGGCGACGAGGATCACCTCGGCGACATGGACTTCAAGGTGGCGGGCACCGAGGCTGGCATCACCTCGCTCCAGATGGATATCAAGATCGCCGGCATCACGCCCGAGATCATGCGCAAGGCGCTGGCACAGGCCCGGGACGGCCGGATGCACATTCTGGGCGAGATGGGCAAGGCGATCAACGAAGGCCGCGCCGAGTTCTCGGCCCATGCCCCGCGCATCGAGACCATGCAGATCCCGACCGACAAGATCCGCGAGGTGATCGGCTCGGGCGGCAAGGTGATCCGCGAGATCGTCGAGACCTCGGGCGCCAAGGTCGACATCAACGATGATGGCGTCATCAAGATCGCCTCGCCCAACGCCGAAGCCATCCAGAAAGCCTATGACATGATCTAGTCGATCGTGGCCGAGCCCGAGGTTGGCAAGATCTACAAGGGCAAGGTGGTCAAGATCGTCGATTTCGGCGCCTTCGTGAACTTCTTCGGCAAGCGCGACGGTCTGGTCCATGTCAGCCAGATCGAGAATCGCCGCCTCAACCACCCTTCGGATGTGCTGAAGGAAGGCCAGGAGGTCTGGGTCAAGCTGCTCGGCTTCGACGATCGCGGCAAGGTCCGCCTGTCGATGAAGGTCGTCGATCAGGAGACCGGTCAGGAAGCGGCGAAGGAAAAGGAAGAAGACGACTGACGCGCTTCGGCGCCACGTCGAAGCCCAGCGCGCCCGAACGTTCCGGGCCTGCGTGGTCTTTCGGAATCGAAGGCCCCGGCACCCGCCGGGGCCTTTGCGTTTGCGCCTCCGGGGTCCCGGCAGGTACGGTCCGGTTCCCACCGCCGGCGCGGACCGGGGCCGATATTGCATTCGCAGCAGCGGAACGTTTGATGGTCGGGCGGTTTCTGCTAGGCTTTCCCCGGGATCGCTAACAGGTATCGGGGCGGAGGGGAGCCGTGGACATCTATCTTGAGCGCAGCGGACTGAAGATCGAAGAGACCCTTGCGCGGTTCGTCGAGGACGAGGCGCTGCCGGGCACCGATGTGGCCGCCGGCGATTTCTGGTCGGGGCTGGCGGCGCTTGTCGATGCTTTTGCCGCGCGCAACGCCGAGCTTCTGGACATTCGCGCCCATCTGCACCAGCAGATCGACGCCTGGCATCTGGGGCATCGGGGCGACGGATTCGACGCGGCCGAGTATCGGGCATTTCTGGAAAAGATCGGCTATATCGTGCCGAAGCCCGCCTCCTTCACATTGCAGACCGAAAACCTCGACCCCGAGTTCACCTCGGTCGCCGGTCCGCAGCTTGTCGTGCCGGTCACCAACGCACGCTATGCACTGAACGCGGCCAATGCCCGCTGGGGCAGCCTGTATGACGCACTGTATGGAACCGACGCGCTGGGAAACCCGCCCGCGCCCGGCGATTACGATCCGGTGCGCGGGCAGGAGGTGATCGCCTGGGCGAAGGCGCATCTCGACCGGGCAGTGCCGCTCGCTGCCGGGCGCTGGTCGGATGTCGGCGGTTTCACCTTCGACGGCGGCAATCTCGGGCTCGTGCTGGGCGAAGGGTTCACCGCGCTTGCCGACCCCGCGGCCTTTGCCGGCGTGGTCACCAGCCAGGACGACGGAACGCTTCGCGAGGTGCTGCTGAAGGTCAACGGGCTCCATATCCGCGTGGTGCGCGATCCGTCCTCCGCCGTCGGCGCCACCGATCCGGCCGGGATATCCGATGTGATACTGGAAGCGGCCATTTCCACCATCATGGATCTGGAAGATTCGGTTGCCTGCGTCGACGGGCCGGACAAGGCGCATGCCTATGGCAACTGGCTGGGGCTGATGAAGGGCGACCTGAGCGAGGAGGTCACCAAGGGTGGACGGACCTTTACCCGCAGGCTGAATCCGGACATCGCCTGTATCGACCCCGCCGGGACACCGCAGGCGCTCAGGGGGCGGTCGCTGATGCTGATACGCAATGTCGGCCACCTGATGACGACGCCGGCGGTGCTGGACGCCACGGGCCGCGAGATACCCGAAGGGCTGCTCGATGCGCTGGTCACCGTGATGATCGCGATACACGATCTCAGGCGCCCGGACGGACCGGTGAATTCCCCCGCCGGCTCGGTCTATGTGGTCAAACCCAAGATGCATGGACCCGACGAGGTTGCCTTTGCCGACCGGGTCTTTGCCCGGGTCGAGGACATCCTCGGCCTGCCGCGTCACACGGTCAAGATCGGCATCATGGACGAAGAGCGGCGCACCTCGGTCAATCTTGCCGCCTGTATCGGTGCGGCAAGGCACCGGATCTGCTTCATCAACACCGGTTTTCTCGACCGGACGGGCGACGAGATTTCCACCTCGATGGAGGCCGGACCGGTTGTGCCGAAGTCGGAAATGAAGACGGCGGCGTGGCTGATGGCCTACGAGGCGCTGAACGTGCGGGCAGGGCTCGACTGCGGGCTCAAGGGCCGGGCACAGATCGGCAAGGGAATGTGGGCCATGCCCGACCGGATGGCCGACATGCTGGCGCAGAAGATCGGCCACCCGCAGGCCGGCGCCACCTGTGCCTGGGTACCCAGCCCGACCGCCGCCACGCTGCACGCCACGCATTACCATATGGTCGATGTGTTCGAGCGGCTCGACCGGATCGCCGGCGAGGCGATCGGAACATCTCTCGACGATTTGCTGGCGATCCCGCTGATCCGTGACGCGCTGTCCGGCGAGTCCATCGCCGCCGAGGTCGAGAATTGCTGTCAGGGGATCCTCGGCTATGTCGTACGCTGGGTGAATCATGGCGTCGGCTGCTCCAAGGTGCCCGATATCAACGATGTCGGCCTGATGGAGGATCGCGCCACCTGCCGGATATCCTCGCAGATGCTGATCAACTGGATTCACCACGGAATCGTCAGCGAGACCGGGGTGATGAAGG
>NZ_JBKEAE010000056.1:0-3350 GCF_047971885.1 Tropicimonas sp.
TATGTTCCGCGGCCATCCGGTCGACGTCCGCCGGCACGCTCACATCGCCGGTGGAGGTCCGGCAGGTGCCGCCCTCGCGCCCGATCTCCGCCGCTGTCCGCTCCAGCGTTTCGCGATTGCCCGGGATGTCGTTCAGCGTCACGGCAAGGCCGTCCTGCACCAGTCGCTGCGCGATGCCGCGCCCGATGCCCTGGGCCGCCCCTGTGACGATGGCGGTCCGACTTTCAGTGCTCATTCCGGATCTCCTTTGCTTTTCCAGAACTCATGAGATGTGGTGTCATGTTTGGCGAGCCGTGCCGCCATCTGCCGCAATGTCCGGATCGCCGCTTCGGCGTAGCGATCAAACATATCGGGCGATGTGGTTGCGGCGAGGCGCCCGTAGCGGTCCGGTGCGAAGACATCGCATTCCATCACCAGCGGCCCGCGATAGCCGATATCCATGAGCCTCGCGAGAAATGGCTCAAAATCGAAATGCCCCATGCCCGGCGCCATGCGGGTGTTGTCGGCCAGATGCACGTGGCGCAGATATGGCGCGGCGTCGGTGAGCGCCCGGGACAGGTCGCTTTCCTCGATATTCATGTGGAAATTGTCGGCCATCAGCATCACGTGATCGCTGGTGACATCCTCGACCAGGCGGCGTGCCGTTTCCAGACGGTTCGCAAGATAGCTCTCTGAGCGGTTCACGCATTCGATGACGGCAGTGACACCGAGATCACTGGCATAGTCGCCGATGAGACTCAGGCTGTCGACGGCAATACTCCATTCTTCCTCAAGCGAACTGTCGGGGCGCAGCTTGCCGATCCGCGTCGGAACCACGATCGCAACCGGAGCGCCGAGGGCGGCGGCAAAGCGCAGGCACTCCCCGACATAATCGACCGCAGCGGCGCGCAGCGCCCTGTCAGGGGAGGAAAGGTCTCGGTTTGCCCCGATGAACCGGCAGTTTACCGAAAAACACGCAAGGTCGTGCAGGCGCAGGCTTTCCGCGATCCTTGCGGGCGGATCCTGCGTCACCGGCAGTTCGACGCCATCATAGCCGAATCGCGCCAGCCGCCCGAGACTCACGTCGAGCGCCTCACCGACGAAGAGCGCCTGCGACCAGCCATAGCGAAACATGCTTGCCTCCCCGCTGCCTGCCGCGACTCGCGCCCCTTTGCCCAAAAGGGTGGTTGACAGGATCATGCGGAATGTTTAGCGTTAAATTCAATACGAGGCAATCGGAATATTCGGGCGAGTCGAGTCAATTCGCACTGAAGTGGAAGGCTCACCCGTAAGGTGAACAGGCCCGGACGGGACTGCGGCACAGGGATGGAGGCACGGATTTGAACACCGGATCGAAGGGCGCGATAACGACCACCGCTCAGCGCCTCGCCGGGCTGCATGCGGCGCTGCTGACGCCATATGATGGCGACGGAAATGTCTCTGGCGACTGTCTGCGCCGCCTCGTCGCGCATGTCCGCGGACAGGGAATCGACGGCCTCTATATCGGCGGATCGACCGGCGAGGGGCTGCTGCAATCGACGGAAGAGCGGCTCGATATTTTCGCCACCGTCGCCGATGCCGCGCGGGGCGGCGCATTGATCGGGCATGTCGGGGCGATTTCGACGCGTGAGGCGCAGCGGCTCGCCCGCGGCTGTGCGGCACTCGATTACGACGCTGTCTCCGCGATTCCGCCGATCTATTTCCCGCACCGCAAGGACGCGATCTTCGGCTATTATCAGGATATTGCCGAAGCGGCGGACGGGGTTCCGCTGATCATCTACAACATTCCCGGCATGAGCGGCGTGAGCCTGAGCCTCGACGACCTCGCGCATCTTCTGGACCTGCCGGGGGTGATCGGCATCAAGCAGACCAGCGCCGACATGTATCAGATGGAACAACTGCACCGGACCTTCCCCGATGCGCTCTTGCTCAATGGGTTTGACGAGATGCTGCTGGCCGGGCTGGTTTCCGGCGCAAGTGGTGGTGTCGGCAGCACCTATAACGTGATGGGCTGGCGCTATCTCGGGATGCGGGCGCGCATCGCCGCGGGCGATCTGGCCGGGGCGGCCACGGCGCAGTCCGCCTGTAATGCGGTGATCGACGAACTGGTGCGCACCGGCGTCTTCCCGGGGCTCAAATACATGCTCTGGCGGCTTGGCATCATCGAAACTCCGGTCTGCCGCAAGCCGCTGGAGACGCTCGACGCCACGACCTGCGGCCGGCTCGATGCCATCGTGGCGGAACTGACGGCGGAAGCGGCCGCCCGCGAATGAGCGATACAAAGCGAGAGAGGTAAGAGAGCAGATGCGACTGGTTCCGATGAAAGACCTGATGGCGAAGGCACATGCGCAGGGCTACGCCGTGCCCGCCTTCAACTGCGCCAGCCTGGAGATGATCCAGTGCGTTCTGAGAACGTCGGCGGAACTGCGCGCGCCGGTGATCCTCGGCGTGCACCCGGTGGAGATCGCCTATTTCGGCTCGGCCGCGGTTCCGGTCGCCATCGCTGAGACGGTCGGCGCCGATCTCGATATCGACGTGGCCATCCATATGGATCACGGCGACTCGGTCGGCAATTGCGTCCGTTCGATCCGCGGCGGATTTTCCTCGGTGATGTATGACGGCTCGCACCTGCCGATCGACGAGAACGCCGCCAATTGCCGCAAGGTGGTGGAGATCGCCCATGCCGTCGGCGTCACGGTCGAGGGCGAGGTCGGCACCATCGGCATGACCGACGAATTCGGCGCCAAACTGGAAAACGCCCATCTGTGCGACCCCGACATGGCCGAGGAACTGGCCGGGACCGGAATCGACTGTCTGGCCGTCGCCATCGGCAATGCGCATGGCTTTTACACCGAGACGCCGGAACTGCGCTTCGATCTGGTCGAGGAGATCCGCTCGCGTATCGACATTCCGATGGTGCTGCACGGCGGCACCGGCATTCCGCGCGATCAGGTCCGGAAGGCGATCACCATGGGCGTCGCCAAGATGAATGTCGGCACCGCGCTGCGCTATGCCTTCGTCTCGGCAATGGCGGAGACCTGCGAGCGCGAAGTGGTCAGGGATCTGCCGCTGATGGATCTCGGCACGGCGGGCATCGAACGCGGCGCCGACGTCGTGCGCGAATACATGGACATCTGCATGTGCGCTGGCCGGCTGGATCGGTGAACGATCCCGTCGGACACGGAAATAATATGAGGAGATCCCCGTGAGCCCCCACAAGATTGCAAATATCGAGATTCACCTCGTCTCGACGCAGGCGCCGGCCGGGCTGGCCGATGCGACGCGCAAGGTCGAAACCGTCGGCATGACCGTCGTTCGCGTCATCACCGACAGCGGGTTGGAAGGCGTCGGTATCACCTATCACGAGGTCG